>NZ_BAFM01000015.1 GCF_000334895.1 Halococcus agarilyticus
CTCAAGAATACATGAGACTACCCTCCTCTATTATCACATGTTTTGTAATTTTCGACGCCTATCTCTCGGTATTGTTGTCGTTGAGTTTCCCCTCGGAAGCGGGCCGACGTTCACCGTCTCGCTTCATCGAACGGCGTTGATCCGGCCGCCAGCAGCCCAGATAGGGATTGAGTCGAACGAGCACAGTAACGGAAACGACCGGGCATAATACAGCGACCCTCGACAGGTTGAGCAGAGTATTATGAACAGCTAGCACGGAGTCAGTTCGAGACCGATACCGACGACGATTGAGGCGACCGGTGGCGAACGGGGAGGGCCACGGAAGGAATCGACGCTCGGGAGTCTGTCGACGGATATAGGCAGTATGCTGCCGCCGGGTCGGACGAACGACGGCTATTCGAACTTCTCGAACGGCTGTTCGCAGTCGTGACAGTAGTGCATCGAGCGACAGAGCGACGGCCCTTTCGGGTGCTCGCGCTCCGTCTCGGTCGAGCCGCAGTACGGACACTCGGCGCGGTCGTGTTTGCCGGTCGTGTCGACGCTCGGATCGAGGCTTCTGTGTGGCATGGTCAGATGCTCAGTCCGAACTCGCGGAGATCCTCCTTCCCCTGGTCGGTCACCAGCTCGATCGACCAGCCGGGACTCCAGACCAGGCGGAGGTCGACCGACTCGATTCCCGACACGCCCGCGATGGTCTCGCGAATCTCGTCGCGGAGCATGTCGCGGGCGGGACACCCGGTGTAGGTCAGCGTCATGTCGATGGCGGCGTGATCCCCGTCGACGGCGACGCCGTAGATCAGCCCGAGGTCGACGATGCTGATGGGCATCTCGGGATCCTGGACGCCGTAGAGCGCGTCCCACACGTCGCGCTCGGTGCCCTCCGTGTCCTCGCCGGTCGCCGGCAGCCCGTCGACGTCCTCGCCCTCGGTGTAGTCGGTGTACGCGCAGTATTCGGCGTCCGGGTCAGGGATGGAATCCATCTCGCTACTCATCGTCGGGGTCCTCCATCAGCCGGGTGGCGTCGTGGCGTTCGAGCTCGCGGTAGGTGTTCGTGATCTCGTCGAACTGTGTGCGCCAGTGCTCGGTGTGGTCGCCGTCGCGACCGACGTGTTCGGGCAGGTCCTCGGCAGCGACGCGGCCGTCCTCGACGTGCGGGCGCTCGACGTCGATCCCGATCGCAGTCAGCGTGTCGGTGACGGTCTCGATCCACTCCGTCCGCATATCTTCGAGGGTTCGCGTCCGGAGTCCGAGGTCGTCGATGTCGTCCTCGACCTCGCCAGCGTCTCGCGGGCTCTGCCCGCTCGACGTATCCGTGGCGCTTCGCGCCACGCTCGGTTCGAAGAGCGCGAGCGCGTATGGGAACAGCCGATCGACGGCGTCCTGAACGCGCTCACGACCCTCGTCACCGCCCGCGAGCCGGCGGAGCCAGTTCTCCGCGTGCTCGCGGTGGTAGTCCTCCTCGCTCGTGACCTTCCCGATCCGGTTACGGATGCGGGGGTACGACGAGCCTTCGAGTGCGCCGAGGCGGAGGTGTTCGGCTTCGTCGTAGAGGTACGATCGGACGATCGCGTCGGCCCAGTCGCCGTCGGCGAACGGGAGTTCGCAGAGCGTGCTGTGCCGGAAGGTGTCCGGATCGCGTTCCCAGATCAGGTCGGACTCGGTGTAGCCGAAGTCCTCCAGGAGGTCGTACCACAGCCGGGCGTGACCCAGCTCGTCCTGGGCGATGTTCGCGATCGCGATGTCGGACTCGATCGTGGGCGCGTGGACCTGCCAGTCGGTGTACCGGTCCGCGATCACGAACTCGTCGTCGGCGAGGCGGTAGAGCAGCGCCTCGACCGCCTCGCGCTCACGGTCCGAGAGCTCTCCGGGGGCCGAGAGGTCGGCGGTGGCGGCCATCAGTTCTCACCCCGGGCGCGCTCGGCCTCGGCCTGTTCGCTCTCGGAGTCCGCGACTTCCTCGGCGACCGGCTCGATGTTGTAGCTCGTCGCCCACCGGTAGGCCTTGTTGGTCGTCCCGCCGAACGCCGCCTCGCTCTCGTCGACCTCGCTGATCTCCTCGCTCGGCGCGACCCAGAGGCTGTGGGTCGGCTTTCGCCTGGCGTGCTGGATCTGGGCGAACATGAGCGCCATCTCGCGGTCCGGTGCATGAACGTTCCCGCAGTGGGTGTGATACTCGCCCGGCTTCTCTTGGCGGAAGACTTCCCAGATCATGATCAGTCGGCCGCCTGCGGCGCGTGGCCGCCGGTGGCTGCTTCGTACTCGTCGAGGCTCTCGCGGACCCACGCCACGGCGTCCTGGGCCTCCTTGCGGGCGTTGATCTGCTCTTTGCCCGAGTCGAGCTCGTTCTTCGCCACGGTGAAGAACTCGTCCCAGTCGAGTTCGTCCTCGGCGATCTCGTAGGTGTTCGACTCCTCGTCGTGCTCGATCGTGGGCGTGTCCGGGATCTCGAGACCGTACTCCTTCGCCTTCGGGACGTAGGAGTTCAGGAACGCCTGGCGGAGCCCGTCGTTGCTCATCTGTTTCAGCCCGACCTCGGCGGCGAAGTCGTGGTGGGTCGATTTGTCGTCGGTCGGCCCGAAGAACTGGATGATACGGGGCCACCATGTCTCGAAGGCGTCCTGAACCATCTCCTGTTCTTTCTGCGACCCGCTCGCGAGCTCGGCGAGGATGCTCTCGCCGTGTTTGATGTGGAACCCCTCCTCGAAGCAGACTTTGTCCATCGCGTGGGCGTAGGGCTCCCAGCTCGATCGCCGGAGAGTCGCCTGACGGCGCATCGCGGCCCCGTCGACGAAGAAGGCGATCATCGGCACCTCGACCCACGAGTCCATCGGGTAGTGGAAGCAGTTCAGGAACTTCCCCTCGCCGTTGGCGAGCTCGTTGAGCATCTGATCCCTACTTTTGATCCCGAGCGACTCGGCCGCCCGGTAGAGGAGCTGGCCGTGGCCGAGCTCGTCCTGAACCTTCGCCGAGTACGCGAGTTTGCGCTCCAGACTCGGGGCCTCCCGGATGAACGGCCGTTCGAGGTACGCCCCCATGATCTCGGAGTTCGCGTGGAACTGGATCATTCGGGTCGCGGCCTTGCGGTACTCCTCGGGCATGTCGTCTTTCGGGCTGAACTCCCGCGGTCCAGCGCGTTCCTTTACGGTGTCGAGATCCATCGTTCTGTCACCATCTTGTAGGCGGGACCGGATAGACCTTGACCCGTTCATGAACGGGGTATATATGTGGCTGCGTCATACCCCCACCGATGATCGACGAGTGTCTCGTGGTCGAATTCCGGGTGAAAGACGACGACTGTCCGCTGGCCGACGCCACACGCACGGCGGGCGTGACCGTCGACGCGCGGCCGCCCCAGCTCCGGGCCGACGGCTACGCACTCCTCCGGTTCACCGCCCCCGATTCGGAGGAGTTCGTGACGACGCTCGATGCCGACGACCGGATCCGATATCTCCACGTCTCGTCGGTCGATGGTCGGCGGAACGGACGGTGTCTCTCGAAACATCTCTGTGTGGTCCACGACCTCGTGAGCGCGGGCTTCATGGTCGAATCCCTGCGGTACCGCGACGGCAGCGCGACCCTCACTGGCGCGGTGGTGGGCCAAGAGGTCCTCCGCGGAGTGCTCGATACGGCCGGCGAGACCGTCGGCGTCACGCTCGAACGCACCTACCCGCTGGGTGCGGACGAGGAGAGCACGGTGGTCCAGCAGTGGGATCTCACCCCACGCCAGGAGGAGGCGCTCCGGACGGCCGTCGGGATGGACTACTTCGCCGTGCCGCGTGGAGCGACCGCTGCGGAGGTCGCGGCGGAGGTCGGCATCAGCAAGTCGGCGTTTCTCGAACGACTCCATCGGGGTGAGAGCGCGCTGTTCGGTCAAGTGTTCGCGTAACCGTACTCGATCGATCCAGACGGTCCGGATTGATCCACACGACAGGGAACTTTTGTTCTCCGGTGTGCTACGATCGGTCGGTGGTGATGACGAGCAGTTACCCCCACCGAGCCCCGTGTGACGAGGGACTTTCGCCGAACCACCACCTCACGATACAACCAGGGACGGAGGATACTGTTTATCCGAGGGACATACGACCCCGCTACAGGATTTGACGATAGTACCGTCTCGTCGACGATCACGATGCAAACGAGAGACCACAGGCCACACCCTCCCCAACCGACTCCTTCGCTCATTCCCGTGGGTCGTTCGCTCAGTCATCCACCATCAGAGCACAGCTCTGACGAGCCTGCACTCGCTTCGCTCGTGCAGACCTCCGCGCGAGTCGGACGCTCCGCGTCCTCCCGCGCGCCACCGCCAAAAACTCCAGCGAGGGCGCACCGTCGTCTGTCCCCGTGTTCCACACAAACTATTAGTCGCTATCGCGGGTGGGTTCACGCATGCTCGCACTGGACGACTCGGCGATCGCGCGGGACGGCAAGATCCTGATCCTCGCCTACGATCACGGCCTCGAACACGGCCCGACCGATTTCGAAGGGCTCGAAGAGCGGATGGATCCTCAAACGGTGTTCGACGTCGCGACCCACGACGCGGTCACGTCGATCGCGGTCCAGAAGGGGATCGCCGAGGGGTACTACCCCTCCTACGAGGACGACGTCGCGCTGGTGGCGAAGCTCAATGGCACCTCGAACCTCTGGATGGGCGAACCGGACTCTGCGGTGAACTGCTCGGTCGAGTACGCCGCCGACCTGGGCGCGGACGCGATCGGCTTCACCCTCTACGGTGGCTCGAACCACGAGATCGAGATGGCCGAGGAGTTCCGCGACGCCCACGAGGCCGCCCGCGAGTACGATCTGCCCTCCGTGATGTGGTCGTACCCTCGTGGACAGGGACTCAAAGACGACACGAGTGCCGGAACCATCGCCTACGCCGCACGCCAGGCGCTCGAGCTCGGGGCCGACGTCGCGAAGGTCAAGTACCCCGGCAGCCGCGACGCGATGGAACACGCCGTGCGGGCGGCGGGCGGACCGAACGGCACCAGCGTCATCATGTCCGGCGGATCGAAAGTCTCGGACGAGGCGTTCCTCCAGAACGTGAAGGCCGTGATCGACGCCGGCGGCGCGGGCCTCGCGGTCGGCCGGAACATCTGGCAGCGCGAGAACCCGACCGAGCTCCTCGACGCACTCGAAGAGGTTATTTTCGAGGAAGCGTCGGTCGACGCCGCGCTCTCCTGAGCCGATGAGTCACGCATCGACGATCGAGGCGATCCTCGACGCCGTCGCCGGGACGGCCCCCGAGATCCGCGAGGGGCTCGTCGGCCGACGCGAGTACGTCGAGGGCGAGAACCCCAGCGGCGAAGATCAGCTCGCGGCGGACGTTCACGCCGATCGGCTCCTCGAAGAACGACTGCTCGCGATCGACGGCGTCGACAGCTACGCGAGCGAGGAGCGCGAGGCGGTCGTCGGGGCCGACGACGAAACGGCGGACGGCGGTGACGGCGACAGCAGCGGCGAGCTGTCGGTCGCGGTCGATCCGCTCGACGGCTCCTCGAATCTCAAGCCGAACAACGCGATGGGCACGATCGTCGCGGTGTACGACGCCCCGCTCCCGGCGCAGGGCCAGGACCTCGTCGCCGCCATCTACGTCCTCCTCGGTCCGATCACGACGATGGTGGCCGCCGTCGATGGGCAGGCTACCGAATACGTCGTTGATGACGGAGACCGTCACACTGTCCGTGAGAACATCACTCTGCCGGGCGACCCGACGGTGTACGGGTTCGGCGGTCGAGTGCCCGACTGGACTGAGGGGTTCACCGAGTACGCACGGGGGATCGAGTCGGACACCTCGCTGAAGCTCCGCTACGGCGGCGCGATGATCGGCGACGTGAATCAAGTCATGACCTACGGCGGCGTGTTCGCCTACCCGGCGCTCGAATCCGCCCCCGAGGGCAAACTCCGGCTCCAGTTCGAGGGCAACCCGATGGCGTACATCGTCGAGTCGGCGGGCGGGAAATCCTCGGACGGCGAGCGCTCGCTGCTCGACGTCGAGCCCGACGGTCTCCACGATCGGGTGCCGGTCCATCTCGGCAACGCCGACCTGATCGATCGTCTGGAAACCACGATCGACGGCGGCGAGTGAGATGACCGATCGTTCGGATGCCGATGACGACGATGCGTGGGAACCGCGAGGGCCGTGGATTATGGCGATCGGTACCGCGCTCATCGGTGCCGTCGCCGTTCTCGCGACCGGCGTCCGGGCGATTCGAAAACGGCTCCAACGGGACGGCGAGTCGCCGAACGACGGATGATCGCTCCCGATCGCTCTCCAGCGAATCGGACGGTCGATTCGAAGTGGTTCTCGATCGCTCCGACTACGGATCGGGGTTCTTCGCGAGGAGAATCGGAAACGCACCGCCAAGTTCGTCCTCCACAGTGTGGCGTTCGAGGATCTCGAACCCCGCGCCGGTGAGATGATCGATGCTCGTCTCCGGGTCGGGGAAGCTCCAGTGCATCTCGACGCCGGTGTCGAGCCAGTCGGGATTGCTGCCGTCCCACTCCTCGCTGCCGATCGAGAGCAGCACGAGGCCGCCTGGCCGCAGCACGCGGTGGAACTCCCTCACGACCCGAGGATGATCGTCCATCGGCACGTGGATCAGCGAGTAGAGGGCACAGATCGCGTCGAACGAGTCGGCGGCGAACGAGAGGTGGGTCATGTCGCCCTGCGCGAAGCGCGCCTCGGGGACGTTCTCGCGGGCGCGGCGGACCTGCTCGATCGAGAAGTCGACGCCGACAACCGCGAGTGACGACGCCAGGCGCGCCGCGATCGGCGTGCCCGCACCGCAGCCGGCGTCGAGCACCCGCGCACCCGCGGGGAGTCGGTCGGCGAAGTCATCGAGAAGCGGCGTCGCCGGTGGTTCGGCCGAGCGCTCGTCGAGATAGTCGTCGGCGATCGCGTCGTACGCCCGTCTGATGGCGTTCTTCCGGTCGGTCATCGGTACACTCTCGAAGGAATCGTTCACGACACGCATCAACGTTGCGCGGTCGAAACGGCGATCGTACAGGGCCTCACTCGTACCGGAGTGCGTCGATGGGATCGACGCGAGCCGCGCGCCACGCGGGGTAGAGGCCGGCGACGACGCCGACCAGCACCCCGACGCCGACCGCGATGGCGAACCAGACGTACGCCGGTGTGAACGCCACTTCGGCGTACGCCGTCGCACCGTAGGCCACCGCGAGACCCAGGGGAAGGCCGACGACCGCCCCGGCCCCACCGAGCACCGTGGCCTCGGCGAGGAACAGCCCCATCACGTCGCGGTTGCGCGCGCCGACGGCCTTCATGATCCCGATCTCCCGGGTGCGTTCGGTGACGCTCACCAGCATGATGTTCGCGATCCCGATCGCGCCCACGATGAGTGCGATCACCGCGATCCCGGTGACGAACCGCGTGACCTGATTGATGATCTCCTGGATGTCCTCGACGAAGTCACCGCTGGTCTGGGCCGACAGCTCGACCGACTCGGGTTTCAGCTCGGCGGCGTCCGAATCCCCGAGGAACGCCTGGACGTCGCTCTTGACCGTGTTGATCCGTGCCGGATCCGCGACGACCGTCACCTGCGGGTAGGCGTTCTGGCTCACCCCGAGCGAGGGGCTCTCGACCGTCCGCTGGTAGAACGGCTCGATCGGCACGTAAAACCGGGGCTGGCCGCCGAAGGAGGCGAACGAGAACTGGCCTTTCGTCCGGTTCGCGACCCCGACGACCTCGACGCTGGTCGGCTCGCCGTTCACGCGGGTGATCGAGAGGCTGTCGCCGACCGAGAGGTTCGCCTCGAAGGCTCGTGTGGCGGCCCGGTTCACGACCACCTCCTGCTCGCCGGAATCGAACGCCCGGCCCGCGACGATCGCGTCCGCCGGAAAGGCGGCGGGCGTGGTCGCGGTGATCTGGTTCCGCGAAACGGTGTCGTTCGCGTGACTGAGCGCGTTTATCCGGACGTTGCCCCGGGGCAGCGCCTCGCGGACGCCCTCGATCTCGCGCAACCCCTCGACGTCGCCGGTCGTGAACACCGGCTGTGCGAGCCCGCCGATCCCCGGTCCGGGGCCACCGCCGCCGTCCTCACCGCCCGGCGTGGGCAGGACGTAGACGTTGCTCGCGGTCGTACTCCCGATGTCGCCGACGATGTCGGCCTCGACGCTCGCCCCGAACGTGGCGAACGTGACCACCGATGCGATCCCGATCACGACGCCGATCACCGTCAGCACCGACCGGAGCTTGTGTGACCGGATGGATCGGCCCGCGATCCGTAGGGTCTCCCGAAGATCCATCGTTACTTGCCCCGCCCGGCCGAGCCGTTCGCCGACTCGCGCTCCGCGGACCGATCGCGCGCCGACCCGTCGTCGCTGCGTTCGCCGGGGTCCTCCCTGGGATCGCCATCGGGATCGTCGGGGCCGTCGCTGCCTCGATCAGTGGGATCGTGCTCGTCGTCGAGCGACTCGATCGATTCGATCACGCCGTCGCGGATGTGGACGATCCGATCGGCGTGCTCGGCGATCCGGCGCTCGTGGGTCACGAGTAAGATAGTGTTGCCGCGAGCGTTCACCTCGCCGAGCAGCGCCATGATGTCGCCGCCGGTCTCGGTGTCGATGTTGCCCGTGGGTTCGTCGGCGAGCAGGACGGTCGGATCGGACGCGAGCGCCCGCGCGATCGCGACGCGCTGGCGTTGGCCCCCCGAGAGTTCGTTGGGCCGGTGGTCGAGTCGGTCGCCGAGGCCGACCCGTTTCAGTACGTCCTGTGCGCGCTCGCGCCGTCGATCACGCGACCAGTCGTCGAACACCAGCGGCAGCGTGACGTTCTCGACGGCGTTCGATCGGGGCATCAGGTTAAACGTTTGAAAGACGAACCCGATCTCGGTTCCGCGGATCGCGGCACGGTCGTCCTCGGAGTCGGTATCGACGTCGTGGCCCGCGACCGTGACGTGCCCCTCGTCGGGGGTGTCGAGCGCGCCCACGAGGTTCAGCAGGGTGCTCTTGCCCGACCCGCTCGGGCCCATGACGGCGGTGTACGATCCCTCCTCGAGCGTCAGCGAGACGCCAGCGAGCGCCTCGACGGTGCCGCCGAGATCGTAGGTCTTCCGGACGTCTTCGAGACGAACGACAGGCGTGTCCTCGGCCGATGTCGTCGTAGAGGCAGACTGGCTCACTGAGAATCGCTACGGGACTCAGAACCATGAAGATTTCCGGGATTCGCGCCGCTGCGGCGGTGCAAGATTCTTTCACGCCGATCCGTCGGGACGACTGACCGTGAGTATTTAGCCCACAAGTTCCAACACCGTTCGATGGCTGACCAAGAGGACAGTCGCGGGGATCGCGGGCGCGTCTCGCCCGCCGTCGCCCTCGCGCTGGTGCTCGTCGTGGGGGCCGTCGGCGGCGTGGCGTTCGCCCAGTCGACTCCCGATGGACCGTCCGGGGAAACGGTTCTCGAAAACGCTCACGACCAGTATCGGAACGCCGAAACTCTGACCGGTAGCGCCGACGTCACCGTCTCGAACGCGACGGACGAACGATCGGCGACCGTCGAGTACGCGCTCGCCGAGGAGGGCGCACGCGTGAGCGCGACGTACAACGACACGACGATGACCGCAGGAACGAACGAAAGCGTCGCGTGGGTCTCGGCCCCCGAGGTCGGCGTCCAGCGGACGTGGAACGTCGAGAGCGCGTCGTCGTGGGACGCGAACGAACTCTGCGAGGCCGTTCGGGACGAGGCGAGCGGGTTCGAACTGACGGACCGGACCGACGTTCCGGACGGTGTGAACGTCTCGGCAGTGCAGGCGAACGTCTCCGCCATCGACTGCGAGTCGCTGACGACTGAGTGGGCGGACGCGGAGCGATCGATGCCCGCGAACTGGTCCGAGACGAACCTCAGCGCGACCCTGACCGGGACCGAGACGCTCGACGGGACCGAGGCCCACGTCGTCGAGATGGCACACGAAAACGAGAGCATTGACGTCGAGGGGACGGTCTGGGTCGCGACCGAGGACGATCGCGTGCTCAAACAGCGCGTGAGCGACGGCACGAACGCGACCGTCGTGCGCTACGACGACCAGCGGTTCAACGTCAGCATCGACGAGAGCACGTTCGCGCCGCCGACAGCCCGTGACAGCGCGGTCGGATCGACGACCTACGACGAGTTCGGGGCAACGCAGGACGCGACCGACCGCGACCTCGCGACGCTCGACGCCGACGGGTTCGCGTTCGAAGGAGCGGTCGTCACGAACGCCGGTGGCGGAACGACCGTCGCCCAGCAGTACGAGAACGGGGCATCGAACGCCACGCTCCTCACGACCGATGCCGAGAGCCTCCCCTACGACGAACTGAACGGGACCGCCGTCTCGGTGAACGGCGACGACGCCACCGCGACCACGCTTCAGGGCCGAACGATCGTCGTCTGGACGGACGGCGACATCACTCACGCCGTCGTGAGCGAGGGGACGACCGACGAGACGGTCGCGCTCGCGGAGTCGGTCTCGGGCTGAGGCGGTTCGAGTGGCTCGGACGCCCATCGCCGGACGCGACTGCCGACGGCGTGGCGGTGGAGTGGCGCGCGGGAGTGCGCGGGTGGCGCGAGCGTAGCGAGTGCCACCGAACGCACGACTCGCGCGAGGGATGACTGAGCGAACGACCAGCGGGAGTGAGCGAAGGAGTCGGCTGGGGAGGCGTGTGGTCTGCGGTTCTCGTTTGTGTCGGCACCGCAGCGGTCTCCGATACTACTGACACCGGCGACATCAGCCAAAGTGCCGACGCTTTCGCGTCCATCCAGCGCGGAACTGCATGGAAAACCCTTTCCGCAATTCTTGCGCATCGAAGAACATGGACATCCGCATCGGCGGGGACGCGAGCGACGAGGAGGCACGCGCCGTCGGGAGTGCGCTGGCCGAACACGTCGGCGAGAGCGTCACGGTCTACGTCGGCGATGCCGACGATGCCACGACGACCGTCGAGCCGCCCGAACCCGAGTCATCCGAGTCCGAGCCGCGGTCGCGTGAATCCGGTGGGGCAGCCGAGTCGGCCGACCACGGCCCGACCGAGCGCGAGGAGCGCCTGCGCGAGGAGATCGCGGACATCGAGCGCGGCGGGCCGGAGAAATACAAAGAACGGCTCGCCGACCAGGGCAAGCTGTTCGTCCGCGACCGACTCGATCTCTGGTTCGGCGAGGGCGGGTTCACCTTCGAGGACGGCCGGTTCGCGGGCTTCGACGACTGGCATCCCGACAGCCCCGAAGTCGAGGATCCGGACCCGAACACCCGACTGCCCGGCGACGGTCTCCTGACCGGCGCGGCGGAGTTCGAGGGCCGAACGCTCCACGCGATGGCGAACGACTTCACCGTGAAGGCCGGCTCGATGGCCGGGAAGGGCGTCGAGAAGTTCCTCCGGATGCAACAGCGCGCGCTCAAGACCGGCCGTCCGGTACTCTACTTGATGGACTCCTCTGGGGGTCGGATCGACCAGCAGACCGGCTTCTTCGCCAACCGCGAGGGCATCGGGAAGTACTACTACAACCACTCGATGCTCTCGGGGCGCGTCCCGCAGATCTGCGTGCTCTACGGCCCCTGCATCGCCGGGGCGGCCTACACACCGGTCTTTGCGGATTTCACGGTGATGGTCGAAGGGATGAGCGCGATGGCCATCGCCTCCCCCCGGATGGTCGAGATGGTGACCGGCGAGGAGATCAGCATGGAAGATCTCGGTGGCGCACAAGTCCACGCTGCCGAATCGGGCAGCGCCGATCTCGTGGCCGAGGACGAGGAGCACGCCCGCGAGCTCGTCGCCCAACTCGTCACCTACCTGCCGGACAACTCGGACGAGAAACCGCCTCGCGCCGATAGTGCTCCGCCCGCACGATCGCCCGACGGGATCGATTCGGTGATCCCCGAACGACCGAACAAAGGGTACGACGTTCACGACGTGATCGACCGCGTCGCCGATCAGGGCTCGGTGCTCGAACTCCGCGAGCAGTACGGCCCGGAGATCGTGACCGCGTTCTGCCGGATCGACGGCCGGCCCGTGGGTGTGGTGGCGAACCAGCCCGCCCACCGCGCGGGCGCGATCTTCCCCGACGCCGCCGAGAAGGCCGCGGAGTTCGTCTGGACCTGTGACGCCTACAACGTCCCGCTACTCTATCTCTGTGACACGCCAGGGTTCATGGCGGGCTCGCAGGTCGAGAAGGACGGCATCCTCGAACAGGGCAAGAAGATGATCTACGCCACGTCGTCGGCCACGGTCCCGAAGCAGTGTGTGGTACTGCGGAAGGCCTACGGCGCGGGGATCTACGCGATGAGCGGGCCGGCGTACGACCCCGAAGCGACGCTCGGCCTTCCATCCGGGGAGATCGCCATCATGGGCCCCGAGGCAGCGATCAACGCGGTCTACCGCAACCGGCTCGACGACATCGAGGATGACGACGAGCGCGCCGAGCGCGAGGCCGAACTCCGCGAGGAGTACCGCGAGGACATCGACGTCCACCGGATGGCGAACGAGGTGGTGATCGACGAGATCGTGCCGCCGAGCGACCTCCGCGAGGAGCTCGGCGCACGCTTCGCGTTCTACGAGGACGTCGAGAAGTCGGTGCCCGACAAGAAACACGGGACCGTCCTCTGACCGCGCTCATCGAAGACGAGAACTGGCCCCTCGCGGGCGTCGAGAGAAGCGTTTAGGTCGACACCGCACGTTCGAGAAGTGTGCGCATCGAGAACAGCTTCATCCCCGTCCACGGCGTCGGGGAGGCGACCGAACGCCGGCTCTGGGCGGAGGGCATCACCCACTGGGACGCGTTCGACGGTTCGAGCGTCGGCGCGACGACCGAGCGCCGCATCCGCGAGTTCATCGCGACCGCGCGCGACCGCCTCGACGCGGGCGACGCCGCCTTCTTCGACGACGCCTTCCCCTCGTCGAGTCGGTGGCGACTCTACGAGAACTTCCGGAACGCGACCTGTTTTTTCGACATCGAGACCACGGGCCTCGACGCACGTCACAGCGACGTGACGACCGTGAGCTTTCACCGTGCCGGCGAGACGACCACGCTCGTCCGCGGAGAGGATCTCACCCGGACAGCGGTCGAAGAACAGCTCGCCGACGCTAGCCTCCTGGTGACGTTCAACGGCAAGCGCTTCGACGTCCCCTTCCTCGAACGTTCGTTCGACCTCGACATCGACCGCCCACACATCGATCTCATGTACCCGTGCCGCCAGCTCGGGCTCACCGGTGGGCTGAAACCAATCGAACGCGCGGTCGGGATCGAGCGCGATCGGCCGGAGCTCTCGGGGCGGGACGCGGTCCGGCTGTGGCACCAGTACGAACGCGGCGACGATCGCGCGCTCTCGACCCTGGTGTCGTACAACCGTGCCGACACGGTGAACCTCGAATCGCTCATGGACGTCGTCACCGGTCGGCTCCACGACGAGGTCTTCGCCACGGACGACGAGGCCTGACCACGGGACCTCGGCGATCGGAGGGGACGGGCTCGACTTCGAAACGGCGTCGCTGGTTCTCGAGGGGGAGCACTGCAAGGCTCGTTCGCTCCGCTGTCGACTGTCGATCGGCTCACGCCGTCAAAAAAGCCGCGAGAAGGATCGTCGAGAGGGGTTATTCGCGCCGTGCAGCGACGAGTGCGGCCGCGAGCAGCGCCACCACGCCGGCGATCAGCGTGAAGCCCGGCCCGTTACCGCTGCTGGTCGTCGTCTCTTCGCCGCCACCGCCGCCGTCAGTGGCAGTATCGCCGCCGCCTTCAGTAGCGGTCTCCGTGCTGCCTTCGGTCGTCTCCATGCCGGTGGTCGTCATGTTGCCTTCCATGCCGGTGGTCGTCATGTTGCCTTCCATGCCGGTGGTCGTCATCTCGGTCCCGGTCGTGGTCATCATCGACTCGTTGGCCTCGGCGACGTCGAGGGTGGTGTTCGCGAAAGAGCCGTTGTTGACCGCGACGCCCACGGTGTAGTTGCCGGCTTCCGGCGGGTTCGTCACGCCGCCGTAGGTCATCATGATCTGGTCACCCTCGCTGACCTCGATCGACTCGTCGAACCCGATCGTGAGGTTCTGGCCGTTCGGCCCGTACGTCGCCGCGGTCGCGTTCGCGGTGGCGTCCGTGTCGCCGGCGGTCACCGAGAACAGCGAGCTCAACACCAGCCCGAAGCTCGCGTTGGACTCGCCGTAATTGACTGTGACCTCGGTCAGGTTCCCGGTGGCGTTCTCACCCATCACGACCGCCGAGACCGTGTGGTTCGCGCTCGCGTTCGCCGCGCTCGGCTCCGCCACGATCGAGACGTTCTCGTCCGTCGCGTTCGTCATCGTCCCGTTGTCCATGGTCGTCCCCGCCATGGTCGTCTCGTTGCCCATGGTCCCGTTCATCATCGTCGTCTCGTTTCCAGTCTCGTTGCCACCGTCCTGTGCGCCGACCGTTCCGACCGCGGCGACAGTGCCAACTGCGGCTGCCAGCACTACCAGCCCGGCGAGGAACAGGCTCCGACGTGTATCGTGCGTTCGTGTCATAGTTCGATGGATCACCGTTTCATGGAGGCGATGGACGTTCTGTGCCGGGTCGCCCGGACCGATCCCGGCGATGGAGGCCGCCACCACCCATGAGTGACTTCGGTATCTGCGATACACCGCCCTCGTAAAATCCTTTTGGTATTATGTACGGCAGGACGAGACGAACGGAGGCGACGTCACTGAGGGCGTTCGCTCGTCGGTCCGGTCGAGCGATCGGCTCGGAGAACCGATCACGGAACGCCGAAAAATCCACCCGAAACGCTCGCTACACCGCGTTCAGTCGCGCCGTGCAGCGACGAGTGCGGCCGCGAGCAGCGCCACCACGCCGGCGATCAGCGTGAAGCCCGGCCCGCCGGCCTCGGTCGTCTGCTCGCCGCCACCACCGTCCGTGGCGGTCTCCCCGCCGTCACCGCCGGTGGTTCCGTCGTTGCCGGCGGTGGTGGCCCCGCCTTCTGTCGTCTCGTCCGTTCCCTGCGTCGTACCGTTCATCCCGGTCGTCTCCGTCGTGTCGCCCTCGGTCGTCTCGGTTCCGGTGGTCTCCGTTTCGCTCGTCCCGGTCGTGGTCATCATCGACTCGTTGGCCTCGGCGACGTCGAGGGTGGTGTTCGCGAAGGAGCCGTTGTTGACCGCGACGCCCACGGTGTAGTTGCCGGCTTCCGGCGGGTTCGTCACGCCGCCGTAGGTCATCATGATCTGGTCACCCTCGCTGACCTCGATCGACTCGTCGAACCCGATCGTGAGGTTCTGGCCGTTCGGCCCGTACGTCGCCGCGGTCGCGTTCGCGGTGGCGTCCGTGTCGCCGGCGGTCACCGAGAACAGCGAGCTCAACACCAGCCCGAAGCTCGCGTTGGACTCGCCGTAATTGACTGTGACCTCGGTCAGGTTCCCGGTGGCGTTCTCACCCATCACGACCGCCGAGACCGTGTGGTTCGCGCTCGCGTTCGCCGCGCTCGGCTCCACCACGATCGAGACGTTCTCGTCCGTCGCGTTCGTCATCGGCCCGTTGCCCATGGTCGTCTCGTTGGCCGTCCCGTTCGCCATCGCCGTGCCGTTCTCGGCTCCCATTTCGGTCTCGTTGGCCGACGGCTCCGACGTGGTCCCGTTCGCCGTCTCGTTGGTCGTCGTCTCGTTGGTCGTCGTCTCGTTGGCCGTCGTGGCTCCCTCGGCCGTCTCGTTTGCCGCGGATTCGTTCGAGGGCTCCTCGGCCGACGGTTCGCCGGTGACTTCGAGCGGGACCGTGGTCGTCGCGTCCTCGCCGACGACGCTCACGGTGAAGTCGTACTCGCCGGCCTCGACGCCGGTGAAGTTCATGCCGACGATGTCGGTCCGATCGAGATCGGTCGGCGGCAGGCTCGTGTCGTTGCCGAAGGTGATCTTGTCGACCCGATCGTCGCTGAGCCCCGACGCGGCGATCTCGACGTCGTACGTCTCTCCGTCCGCCGGACCGTAGACGATGTTCAAATTGAGTACGCCGCCGTCGGTCGAGTCGACGGTGTTGGCACAGCAGTCCCGAAAGCGTGCGTTCAGCGGATCGTCCGCCGGCGGGTCGTAGAAGTTCTCCACGCTCGCGTTGCCGGTCTCGTTGCCGCCGTCCTGTGCACCGACCGTCCCGGCCGCGCCGACCGCACCGACGGCGGCCGCCAGCACCATCACGCCAGCGAGAAGCAGGCTCCGACGTCTCTCGTTCGTTCGTGTCATGGTTGGGTTGGTCCCTCCAGCGACGGCGGTGCGACCGGTCCGGACATCCGGCGGTCCTCGAAGACGTGCCGTCGGTGGTTTCGGAGGTTGGTCTGGAGGACACACCAGCGTAATAAATTCCTTGTGGTGGCGCACGCGCCACGCACTCCCGACGATCCCGACCCGGTCCCGGACGTCGACGAGCGGTCGACGTTCTCCCCCGATAGAGAGCTCACTCGACGTGCTCGCGCTTCAGCGAGAGCGTCGTCCTGTCGAACTCACAGACGAGATCGTCGTCTTGGTTGAACGCCTCGACGTGTATGGTGACGACGCCGCGCTCGCCGTCGCTGGTCTCGCGCTTCTCGACGACGGTCGAACGCGCGCGGATCGTGTCGCCGTGAAAGACCGGGGAGGGATGTTCGACGTCGTCGTACGAGAGGTTGGCGACGATGGTTCCATCCGACGTGTCCGGGATCGTGAGGCCGACCGCGAGGCTCATGGTGTAGAGCCCGTTGACGAGTCGCTCGCCGAACTGGCTCTCCTCGGCGAACTCGCCGTCGAGGTGGAGCGGCTGCTGGTTCATCGTCATGTCACAGAAGCGCTGGTTGTCGCTCTCGCTCACCGTCCGGCGTTTCTCGTGCTCGATGGTCTCGCCCTCGTCGTAGTCCTCGTAGTAGCGGCCGACCATACGGTTCCTTCGCGCGCTCGAACCGAAAAGCCACCGGTGAGCGAGTGATCGGTGTCGCGATGACGGCGTGTCGGACACCATCTTGAAACCACCGGCCGCCGGAGTACGCTCATGGTCCGCAGAAGCGTGCTGTTCACGCCCGGTGATCGACCCGAGATGTGCCGAAAGGCTCCCGAGACTGGCGCGGATGTCGTGGTGTTCGACCTCGAGGACGCGGTCGCGCCCGCCCGGAAAGCCGAGGCCCGCACGGCGGTCGCTGACGTGCTCACCTCCGGGCTCGATCCCGACTGTGAGGTCTGCGTTCGGGTCACGGCCGACGACGCGGCCGCCGATCTCGACGTCCTCCTCGACGACACGCCCGACGAACTCCGTCTCGATGCGCTCATGCTGCCGAAGGTCGAAACGAGCGAGGACGTTCGCCGGCTCGCCAACCAGGCCACCGAGCGCGAGCACGATCTCCCGGTGTTCGCACTGGTCGAGACCGCTCGGGGTGTGCTCCACGCCGAGGGGATCGCCGCCGCCGAGCCCACGACCGCGGTGTGTTTCGGCGCTGAGGACCTCGCGGCCGACGTCGGGGCGAGCCGAACCGAGGAGGGAACGGAAGTGCTCTATGCCCGCGAACACGCCGTTCTCGCGGCGAGCGCAGCCGGCGTCGACGCTATCGATACGGTCTTCACCGACATCGAGAACAGGGAGCGACTCCGGACTGAGACCGAGTTCGCCGCCGAACTCGGCTACGACGGCAAGATGGCGATCCATCCCGCCCAGGTCGACCCGATCAACGACGCCTACACCCCGAGTCCGGAGCGCGTCGCGTGGGCCGAGCGCGTACTCGACGCGCGAGCCGAGGCCGACGCCGACGGCCGGGGCGTGTTCCGGGTCGACGGCGAGATGATCGACGCGCCGCTGATCGCCCAGGCCGAACGAGTGATCGAACGAGCGAACGCCGCCGGTCGCTGATTACCGTATACACCTCAATATTATTCGTGTGGTATGTGTCTCGACACGCTTAACAGGCGGCTCGGCGAGGTACGGGTATGTCCGAGCAGGTGAATCCGTTCGAGAGCCTCCAGGAACAGGTCGACGACGCCGCAGCCTACCTCGACATGTCCGACGATCAGCTCGAACGGCTCAAACACCCCGAGCGCGTGCTCGAAACCACCCTCTCGATCGAGGCCGACGACGGGTCATTGGCGAGCTTCAAGGCCTTCCGCTCGCAGTTCAACGGCGATCGCGGCCCCTACAAGGGCGGGATCCGATATCACCCGAACGTCTCCCGCGACGAGGTCAAGGCGCTCTCGGGCTGGATGGCGTACAAGTGCGCAGTCGTCGACATTCCCTACGGCGGCGGCAAGGGCGGCATCATCATCGATCCCAAGGAGTACTCCACAGCCGAACTCGAACGGATCACCCGCGCGTTCGCGACCGAGCTCCGGCCGCTGATCGGTCCGGATCGGGACATCCCCGCGCCCGACGTCAACACCGGCCAGCGCGAGATGAACTGGATCAAGGACACCTACGAGACCCTCGAAAACACGACTGCACCGGGCACCGTCACCGGCAAGGCGATCGCGTCGGGCGGCAGCGAGGGCCGGGTCGAGGCCACGGGCCGCTCGGTGATGCTCACCGCGCGCGAGGCGTTCGACTATCTGGGTACCGATGTCGCGGATGCGACGGTCGCCGTGCAGGGCTACGGCAACGCTGGCGCGATCGCGGCCCGCCTCCTCGACGAGCGCGGTGCGACGGTGGTCGCGGTCTCGGATTCGAGCGGCGCAGTGTACGACGACGATGGCCTCGACGCCGCGGCCGTCAAGGACCACAAAAACGAGACCGGCAGCGTCGTCGACTACGCCGACGCCGACGAGGAGCTCTCGAACGAGGAGCTGCTCACCCTCGATGTCGATCTCCTGATCCCGGCGGCGCTCGAAAACGCCATCGACGCCGACATCGCGCAAGACGTCGCGGCCGACGTGATCGTCGAGGCCGCGAACGGGCCGCTGACGCCCGAGGCCGACGACGTTCTGGCCGACCGCGACGTCTACGTCCTCCCCGACGTGCTCGCCAACGCCGGCGGTGTCACGGTCTCGTACTTCGAGTGGGTGCAAAATCGCCGTCGGTTCTACTGGTCCGAGGAGCGCGTCAACGACGAGCTCGAAACGGTGATCGTGAACGCCTTCGACGGACTCGTCGCAACGTTCGAGGAGCGCGATCTACCGACGTTCCGGATGGCGGCCTACGTCGTCGCCATCCGGCGCATCCTCGACGCCCACGAAGAGGGCGGTACGTTCCCCTGAAAGCCCTCGGCGCGCCTTGGCGGCGCGCCTCGCCCTTTTCATGTCGCTCAAAAACGCCGCTCCACGGCGTTTTTGGCATGCGAAAAATCGGGGATTTTTCAGCACCACCAGGCAGCACAGCACCGCGATTGCGCGCGCCGGGCGCGTCGCCCGGCTCACGGCTGCGCCGTTCGCCCGTTTCGTCCGCTCGCGTTGCTCGCGGACGCCCGGCACGCGCTGAAGCCCCCGTCCCTCCCCGTGCGGCCGCGATGAACGCGGCCGCGTGGCTTCCTCCCGCCTCCGCACCGCCCGCAACGCACAGTATCGCTACCGCACCATCCGGCTCCGGCCGTCGCACAGTCGCTACCCAGCGCCCCGAAACTCGTCGTGACTGTCAGATGCCGAGGATCAGCGGTCCCATCAACACCCCCATCAGGTGGACGCGGCGCGCACGGAACTTCGCAGGAACCAGGCCGATCAGCGCGCTCGCACAGAACGCACCCACGCCGATCGGCCCGGCGAACAGGTACGCGAGCCCGAGCAGGAGACAGAGCACGCCGACCGAGAGATGGGTGTACTCGACCCGTCCGACCGTCCGGAGATACCGGTCGCCGACCCACGGCACCAGCACGAACCCGACACCGGCCGCGAGCGCGACGGCCGAAAGCAACAGCGGCAGATCGAGCGGCACGCCCGTCGAATCGAGCGCGACCAGTACACCTGTGCGGGGCGATCCGAGCGCGACGAGCGCGAACAGCGCGAAAATCGTGTTTGAGGTGTTGACACCGCTCGTGGCGATCAGAAAGCCGCGCGCACCGTCGTCTTCCGGCACTGCTGGCAGTGTCACCGTCGCCGCGACCGCGGCCGACACCCCGGGAGATACCCGACGATCGCACCCGAAGCCGTTCCGACGAGTGCCGTCACCCCGATGGTCCGCCGGGGGGTCGTGACGGTGGCATCGGCCTGTTCGGGCACCCCCGCACCGTCGAGCGCCTCGATCAGGACGGGCGCACCGAACAGGCCCGCGAACAGCGGCATCAACATCCCGCCGGCGGCGAGCGGCGCGCTCGGCTCGACGTCGAGCGTGAGCCACCCGAGCCCCGCGCTCAGGAGGAAGGCGAGCGCACCCCCGATCCGCGAGATGTTCGATCGCTCGGTGATCACCAGAAAAAGCGCGACGCCGCCCAGGGCGAGCGGGAGGTGTGCCCGCACCGTCGGGTACACCGCCACCATCACCCGCGTCATCGGGATCGCGAGCGGCACCGCGAACGCGACCGCGAGCCCGCTCCCGAGCGCCGACAGCCGGAGCGCTTCCCGACCACGGCCTTCGATCACGAGCCGGTGGCCCGGCAGCGCCGAGGCTGCCATCGCGGCGTCGGGCACCCCGAGCGCGAGCGCCGGCACCACGTCGAGAAACGTGTGCGTGACGCCGGCCGCGAGCATCGCCGCGCCGACGTAGAGCGCTGGCCCCGGAACCCCCGGCGCGGCCGCCGCCAGCAGCAGCGCGAAGTTGTTGGCGTGGAGTCCGGGCACCAGACCGCTCACCGTCCCGAGCGCGATCCCGCCGAGGACGAACCCGAGCGCCGGCAGCGCGGCTTCAGGGGCAATCACGACGCTCCCACCGAACGGACCCATTCACCTCGCGGTGGCTGCGTCCCGGTATGTAAACGCTCGCACGGCTATCGGGGTCGGTGAAAGAAAAGCGTGGGTCGAACTGACTGTCGTTCAGCCGAAGAGTTCGCCGAGACCTTCGCCGCCAGCGTCGTCGTCCTCGTCGTCGTCCGCTTCGGCTTCCTCGGCCGCTTCCTCCTCGTCGGCTTCCTCGGTCTCGTCGGTCTCGGTCTCGCCGCCGGCCCCGCCGGCTGCTGCGCCGCCCGCACCGCCAGCGCCGCCCGCCGGCACCGCGGCGGCCTGATCGACTGCTTCCTCGATGTCGACGTCTTCGAGCGCCGCGACGAGCGCCTTCACGCGCGAGTCCTCGACGTCCGCACCGGCCGCCTCGAGCACGTCGGTCAGGTTCTCTTCGTTGATCTCTTCGTCCGTCTCGTTCAGGATGAGTGCTGCGTAAACGTATTCCATTGTTGTGGTGTTGGGTGTTGATTTCGTGATCGAATCAGCCGAACATCTCGCCGAGACCTTCGCCCGCGTCGCCGTCGTCATCGTCGTCGGACTCGTCGTCCGCGTCGGCGTCGGGTTCGGTCTCCGCCTCGGCCTCGTCGTCGCTCGATTCGTCTTCGTCCGCATCCGCGCCTGCGTCAGCCGCTTCCTCGACGCCGCGGAGCTCCTCGGGCAGGGCCTCCTCGTCGTCGATCCGGGCTGCGAGCGCACGGACCTGCGCGTCCGCCTTGCTCACGAGCTCGTCGGCGATGTCGGGGCTCTCGATCGCGGCGTGGACCCCGAGGCTCCGCGCCTCGGTGCTCGCCTGGCCGAGCAGCGCGCCGGCCGTGCGATCGGTCGGATAGACCGCGTTGATCGAGAGATTCCGCCCCGCCGCGGCCGCCGCCTCGACGTCCGCACGGTACTCGTCGACGTCGATCGCGAGCTCGTCGGGCTCGAACAGGATGCCGTCGGCGTAGACGGTCTTGAGGTCGAGTCCGACTTCTTTGGGTTCGATCCCGAGTTCGCCGAGGACGTTCGCGAGCTGGGCGGAGACCTCCTCGCCCTCCTCTAGAACTGTCGAGTCCTCGGTGACGTGGATCGAACCGTCCATGATCCGGGCGGCCGCGCCGACCTGCTGGAGCTCCCCGACGAACGGACCGGGATCGACGCCGGTGTCGCTCTCGGGGATCGTGATCGAGTCCGAGGCGACCTCGCCCGCGTTGATCGGGGCGGGCGTCTTCGACGCCTCCAGCTGGCGGTAGAGCCCGAACGGGTTCTCGTCCGTCCCGATCAGCCCGACCTGGCCCTCGACCTCGCTCGTGAGATCCGCGACGCCCTCGCCGGCCGCCTCGAGCGCACGCACGAGCAGGGTGTTCCGGGAGACCCGAAGCTCGGCGTCGCCGTGGAGCTCCCGGCGCATCGCCTGAAGCTGGCGGCTCGGGATCCCGCCGATCGAGACGACGCCGACGCTCTCGTAGCTCTCGATCAGGTCGGCGAGTTCGGCGACCTCCTCGCGCTTCCACTCCGGGATCGCCTCGGTCTGCCGGTCGCTCGCCTCGCTCTCGGCGGACATTTAGGCCACCTCCACGGAGGGCCCCATCGTCGTCTTGACGTACACCGTATCGATGTTGAGGGGTCCCTTTTCGAGGTCGGCCTCCAGTCGCCGGACGATGACGTCGATGTTGTCCCCGATCTCCGCGGCGGACATGTCGTCGGCACCGACTCGGGTGTGGAAGGTTCGCCGGTCGCGGCTCCGGAGCTGCACGGTGTTTTTCATCCGCTCGATCGTCTCGACGACGTCGTCGTCGGGCTGGAGCGGGGTCGGCATCTTCCCTCGAGGACCGAGAACGGTCCCGAGGTAGCGACCGATGTCCTGCATCATGCTCGCTTCGGCGATGAAGAAGTCGGTCTCGCCGGCGAGATCCTTCGCCTCGTCGTCATCGTCGCCGAGCTCTTCGAGGGCGTCGCCGTCGAGCACCTCGTCGGCGACCTCCTGAGCCCGAAGGGCGGTCTCGCCCTCGGCGAAGACCACGATCCGTGTCTCTTGGCCGGTTCCCTCCGGAAGAACGATACTCTCGTCGACGCGGTTCGATGGGTCGTTGAGGTCGAGATCGCGCAGGTTGACCGCGAGGTCCACCGTCTCACTGAAGTTCCGCGGTGGGGCCTCGTCAAGCGCGCGCGTCACGGCCTCCTCTATGTCCTGATCTGCCATTATCCACCTCCGTAGTACGCCTTCGTGGCTGCTACGGCGTGAAACAGGCGCTGCCTGCCTCGGTTGAGTGGAGGCCGATGCGCTCCTTAAACCCGTCGAAGCCGCCGCGGGCGCTCCCGGTCAGTCGACGAGGTTGCGCTCGGCGTCCTGTCTGTTCCACTCGATCTCGAACCCGATGCTGCGCTCTGCTGCCCCGAACCGCGAGGACTCCTCCTCGACTTCCACTTCGAACTCGCAGGTTTCGGGCGGGTTGATCCGGACGTGCTCGCCGCCGACCGCGAGCGTCACCTCGCCGTCGCCGCGGAGTTCGCCCGCGAAGCTCTCGAAGACGTCGGCGATCTCGTCGCGATCGAGCGACCGTTCGGTTTCGTACTCCTCGGACATGACACCGACCACGACTCCGGAGTGATCCCTAAATCTACTGCCGGGACTCGCAACGACGGACCACCCGACCCGCCTCCCACGGCAAAAGGTGTTCTGCGGTCTACGACTGCGCGAGCGTCTCGTCGTACTCGCCGTCGTCGACCCGGTCGTCGAAGGTGCGTGCGTCCTCGCCCTCGATGGTGACGCCGAGGCTGACGCAGGTGCCGGCGACTTCTTTCGCGGCGTTCGCGGTGTCGTATGCCAGCAGGTCGGACTGCTTCTGTTCGGCGATCTGTCTCACCTGGTCGACCGAGAGGTCGGCGACGAAGTCCTTCTGGGGTTCGCCGGAGCCGGTCTCGAAGCCGGCCTCGTCCTTCACGAGCGCCGCCGTCGGCGGGACGCCCACCTCGATCTCGAACGCGCCGTCGTCCTCGTACTCGACGGTGACGGGGACTTCGGTGCCGTCGAACGCCTCGGTTCGATCGTTGATCTCGCCCACGACTGCCTGCACGTCCACCGGCGTCGGCCCGAGCTCCGGGCCGAGCGGCGGTCCCGGATCGGCCTCCCCGCCGGGAACGAGGACTTCGATGGTTCCAGCCATACCGGCAGGATCGCCGCCGCGAGGTTAAGGATTGTCTTTCGCCCGCCGGCCGGCCCGGAAACCAATTCTTATACACGCGTGACGATCGAAGCGAAACAGAATAGATCGATGGCTGTCGACGACGATCGGGAGGCGTCGGCGGAGAGCAACCTCTCGCGGATCGCCTCCAGCGCGAGCCTCATGCTGTTCGTGGGCTCGCTCGGCTCGTTCTCGAAGCTGATCGAGCGCGTCATCATCGGGAACACACTCGGCCAGGAGGCTCTCGGTGCGGTGAGCATCGGTATCTCGCTCATGACCCTCGGGAAGACGGTCGCGCTCGTCGGCTTCGATCAGGGCGTGCCGCGGTTCATGTCGCGGTTCGACGACGATCGCGACGTCCGCGGGGCGTGGCTCACCGGCCTGCTCGTTGCGGGAATCGGGGGGATCGCCATCAGCGCGATCCTGCTGTTCTACGGCGATTGGGTGGCCGATGTCCTCCTGAACGAGAGCGGCGACATCCCGCAGGCGCTGCTCGTCGCGTTCGTGTGCTCGATCCCGCTGGTCGCGGTCCAGCAGATCGCGATCCGCGCGATCCAGGGGTTCGAGAACACCATCTACCGTGTCTACGTCCAGGACCTGCTCTACAACGGGTTCCGGATCGTCCTGCTCGTCGTGTTGTTGCTTGCCGGGGTCGGCGTCATTGCGGCTGGCTATGCGTACTTCGTGTTGGCGGCACTCTCGGTCGTCGCTGGCTTCTACTTCCTCGATCGGTTGCTCCCGATCCGAGGGGAGTTCCGACTCCATACGCGGCCGATGCTCTCCTTCTCGCTCCCGCTCGTGATCTCCTCGGTGGTGACGGTGGTGCTCTCCCAGATCGACACGCTGATGCTCGCCGCGTTCACCCCGACCGGGGCGGTCGGCATCTACAACGCCGCGTACCCGATCGCGGCCGGCGTCCCCGTCCTGCTCTCCTCGTTCGGGTTCATCTACCTCCCGCTGATCTCCCGCCTCGACAGCGAGGGCGAGCACGACGAGATCGAGCGGATCCACAAGCTGATCACGAAGTGGATCTACACTCTCGGATTCCCGGTGGTGCTCACCGTCGTCTTCTTCGCGACGGACGTCGTCTCGTTCGTTTTCAACGAGGATTTCGCCGCAGCGGGCCCCGCGCTCGCGATCCTCGCGCTCGGGTTCTACACGAGCGGGGCGGTCGGCAACTGTCAGGACGCCCTCTCGGCGTTCGGCTACACCCGCCTCATCCTCGGGATCAACGTCACTGCGGCCGTCGCGAACGTCGTCCTGAACGTCGTGTTGATCCGCGGGCTCGGGCCGATCCCGGGCTACGGCGTCACCGGTGCGGCGCTGGCCTCGGCGCTGTCGTTCGCGGCGCTCAACGTGCTCGCGTTCGCGGCCCTGTGGTACACGCGCTCGATTACGCCGTTCTCGCGGTGGAACGTCAGGGCCTACTTCGTCCTGCCGCTCGTCCTCGTCCCGCCCACGGCCCTCCTCACGCGCGCCGTCACGCTGGGGCCGATCGGGCTCGCGGTGTTCGGGCTCGCGGCGGCGCTTTCGACCGTGGCCGTCGTCGCGGTGAGCGGGGGTCTCCAGTCCGAGGACATCGTCCCCGTCGAGGGGGTCGAGAACCGGCTCGGTGTCGAGATCCCGCTCATCCGTCGCTTCATCCCCGACGACGACGACCGACACGAGATCCTGCGCGACAGCGATCTGTGATCGGTCGGATGAGTCGACCTCGACGGTCGCCACGGAATGGACACCGTCCGCCGGCCCGCTGCGTCTCCCGAAACACCAGTCGATAGTGTTTAGCGTCGGGGGCGAAAGCGGGCGAACGTGATCGCGACCGACACGCGGACACCGAACGCGAGGACGCACCCGGGACCGGAAACGAGGACGGAACCCACGGGGAGCGGCTCGTGACCGCCTCCACGAGCGACGGCGACCACGCCGCCGTCGAACTCCCCGAGCGAGTGCTCTCGCGGATCGAGCGGCGGGTCGAGCGCACGGACTTCGACTCGACGAGTGCGTACGTCACGTTCGTACTCGAAGAGGTCCTCGCGAGCGTCGAGGCCGACGACGACCTCGACGAGGCGGTCGACGAGGACGAGGTGCGCGACCGGCTGCGATCGCTGGGCTACCTCGACGAGTAGTCTCGGGGGAACGGCTGCCAGCCCACCGGCATCCGTGTCTCGGACCCCACTGATCGATAACTGGTGTCATCGAACCCTTCTCATGGATCGGTTCCATCCACACGTCGGTGAAACGGGCGATACGTAGCTATGTGAATCAGCCATCGACAGAACGTTTTTGAACAGCACTTCCCTGCTGCCAATTATGGAAAGCCGATGGCTCCTCCTGGGTTTCGGTCTGGTTTTCGGGGTCTTGATACTCGTGAATGTTTCTCAGGAAAATCCCTTGCTCGCCCTTACTGCAGCCGTCTTCGCAGCTTTTGGACTCGGTGGATTCTGGTGGAATACGACCCAAGATACCCCGATTCAAACGAGGTTTTCACAGTCTCGGTAGCGTAGCACGCCATCACCGATACTGGCTGTTCGTCGGGCACCGTACCGTGGGGTGAGAGCGCCTCGATGACACCCTCATCGATAGCCTATTACGTCGCGACGGGGTGGTTGCGAGACGATGGACGAGACACGGAACACGGTGCTCGTGACGATCGACAGCCTCCGTGCGGATCGCTGTGGGTTCATCGACGGCGATCGGGACACGACCCCGACGCTCGACCGGCTCGCCGAGGACGGACTCGCCTTCGAGCAGGCGATCGCGCCGGGCCCGACGACGTTCAACTCGATGGTGCCGAGCACCACCGGCGAGTTCTCCATCAGCCGCGAGGGCGACCCCGCTCGGGGGATGAGCAAGGAACGCATCCGCAAGCACCTGCGCGGGCGCGAGACGATCGCCGAGCGCTTCGCCGAAATGGGCTACGAGACCGGCGGGTTCACCGCGAACCCGTGGACCTCGCGCTTCTTCGAGTTCGACCAGGGGTTCGATCACTTCGAGGACTTCATGGACACCGACAGCTCGAGCTCGGTGTTCGACGACACCGACGAGGGGTCGAACTCGACCGTCGCGACGATGGTCCAGAACGTCGCCAACTGGCGCGAGGGCCAGAACATGTTCATGCAGTGGGAGGCCTTCTACGACGACATCCTCGCGTGGCAGCGCCAGGCGTCGGAGCCCTCCTTCCTCTGGATCTTCCTCGTCGACCCGCACATGCCGTATCTCCCGCCGAGCGAGTACCGCTCCGGGTCGAAACTCGGGAATCTCGCCGCGAACGCCTGGCTGCTCTCGGGCAAGTACGAGCCCGTCGCGCCGTTCGTCCACGACACGCTCTCTGTGGCCTACGACGACTGCATCCGCTACACCGACGCGTTCCTCCGGCGGCTCCACGACGACCTCGACGATGACACGCTGCTCGCCATCCACGCCGACCACGGCGAGGAGTTCGGCGACCACGGGAGTTACGGCCACGGAACCAATCTCCACGAGGAGGTGCTCCACGTCCCGTTCGTGGTGGCGAACGGACCAACTGGAACGGTCGAACACCCCGTTTCGCTCCGGCGACTGCCCGACCTCCTCACCGATCTCGCGAGCGGAGCGGATCCGCGCGAGACCGGCACGCTCGATCCCAGTCCTTACGTTCGTTCGCGCAACTGGGATCCGAAGTACGCCCTCCGTGGCGACGACTGGAAGTACGTGCGGGAGGCGACCGACGACGCGCTCTACGATCTCACCGCGGGCGAGGCACCGACGGAGAACGCCGAGCTCGTCGAGCTCGGTCGGCAGCTGGTCCGTCGCTGGCGAAGCTCGGACGGGGAGCGCAAGCGGATCGCGAACGCCGTCGCCGAAACGACCGAGAACGAACCCCTCTGAGGGGCGACGCGAACGGAGGATTTTTCGACGCCCGCCGGCCATGACTACGCGATGGGACTCGAAGGGGAGATCGAGGAGCTCCGCGAGGAGATCGCGGAGACCCCGTACAACAAGTCGACCGAGGCCCACATCGGCCGGTTGAAATCGAAGCTCGCCGAGAAAAAGGAGAAGCTCGAGAACCAGAGTTCGGCGGGCGGCGGCCAGGGCTACTCGGTCGAACAGACCGGCGACGCGACCGTGGCGCTCGTCGGGATGCCGAGCGCCGGCAAGTCGACCCTCCTGAACGCGCTCACGAACGCCGAGAGCGAGGTCGGGGCCTACGAGTTCACGACCCTCGACGTGAACCCCGGCATGCTCCAGCACAAGGGCGCAAACATCCAGCTCCTCGACGTGCCGGGTCTGATCGCGGGCGCGGCCGGCGGTCGGGGCGGCGGCCAGGAAGTGCTCTCGGTGATTCGTACTGCTGACCTCGTGGTGTTCGTGCTCTCGGTGTTCGAGATCGAGGCGTACGCCAAACTCAGCGAGGAGCTCTACCAGAACAAGATTCGGCTCGACACCCGTCCCCCGAAGGTCCGGATCACTCGGAAGGGGAAGGGTGGGATCGACGTCACCATGGCTCCCGAGGTCGAACTCGACGAGAACACCGTCCGGGAGGTGCTCCGCGAGCGCGACTACGTCAACGCCGACGTCGCGGTGAGCGAGGCGGTCGACATCGATCGGCTGCTCGACGGCGTGCTCGACAACCGCGTGTATCTCCCCTCGCTCGTCGCGGTCAACAAGGCCGACCTGATCGAGCCCGACTACCTCGAAACCGTCAATAGCGATCTCCGCGACCACGACATCGACCCCGACGACGCGATCTTCATCAGCGCCGAGGCCGAGAAGGGTCTCGACACACTCCGTGAACGGATCTGGCGGGAACTCGATCTCATCCGGATCTACATGGACAAGCCCGGCCGCGGCACCGACTACGAGGAGCCGCTGATGCTCCGCGCGGGCCAGACGGTGGGGGACGCCTGCGAGAAGCTCGGCGGCGAGCTCGAAGACCGGTTCCGGTTCGGCCGCGTGTCGGGCCCGAGCGCGAAACACGACGACCAGCAGGTGGGCAAAGACCACGAACTCAAAGACGAGGACGTGCTTCGGATCGTCGCGCGCCGGTGATGGCCGGCGTGGCCGCCTCGCTCGTCTCGCCTGCCCCGTCCGCCCCGCGTCGTCGGCTGCTCGTTCTTCTCGCGCTCGCGCTCGTGCCGTGGACCGTCGTCGTCGAGGGTGATGTCACTCTGCTCTTCCCGTTCGGTCTGGTCAACGCGAACCCGCTCCACCTCACGCCGCTCGACGACTATCTCCGGTTCGCGCAGGGGTTCGCGGCGCTGCCGGAGTACCTCCAGGCCTGGCCGGTGAGCGTCGGGTGCTATCTCGCGGCGCTCGCCAGCGCTCTCGGTGGCGTCGTCTGGCGCGAGGACCTCCGCGTGACCGGTGGCCTGATCGTCCTCACTGGGCTGAGCCACGCCGGGGTCGCGATCGGACTGTCGCGGGGGATCGGTCGGATCGCGCTCCCGCTCGGCCCGGTGCTCGCGCTCGCGATCGCGTGGTGGTGCTACTGGCCGCTCGTCCAGCGATCGGACCGGTTCCCGTAATCTTTTGCCCGCGGCCCGAGTGGAGCGGACATGGACGCAATCCTCGACCACACGATGATCCGGGTCGAAGACCTGGAGGAGACGACCGAATGGTACAGCGACCACCTCGACTACGTCGAACACGGTCGAATGGAAGCCGACACGTTCACGAACGTGTTCATGGGCCCGGAGGGAGTCGGCGACGAGGGCGCGCTGCTCGAACTCACGTACAACCACGACGGCCGGAGCTACGAGATGGGCGACGCGTGGGGCCACATCGCGGTCCGCGTGCCAGAGGGAGAGCTCGAATCGGCCTACGACGAACTGATGGACGAGGGTGTCGAGGACTACCGCGATCCCGAGTCCTGCGGCGGGCGCTACGCGTTCGTGACGGACCCCGACGGCCACGAGATCGAGATCGTCCAGCGCGATCACGGCGCGCGCTGGAGCCTCGATCACACCATGATGCGCGTCGAGGACGCCGACCGGAGTCTCGGCTTCTGGACGCGGAAGTTCGAGTACGACGAGCTTCCGGGGGGTCGATGGGAGTCCGACGACTTCGCGAACTACTTCGTCGAACCGGAGGGCGCGGCCGACGAGGCGATGAGCGTCGAACTCACCTACAACTACGACGGGCGCTCCTACGAGATGGGCGACGCGTGGGGCCACGTCGCGGTTCGCGCCGACGACCTCGATGACGCGTGGGAGACGCTGATGACCCGCGACGCCGAGGACTACCGCGATCCGGAGTCCTGCGATCACCAGTACGCGTTCACGAAGGACCACGACGGCCACGAGATCGAAGTCGTCACGTCGTAGCCACGGCCCGTAATCGAACGTTTTACAGTTGAATCGACACGTTCGGGTGCTATCCGTTCGACGTCGATCCGGTCTTCTCGAACATCCGACGGTGCTGTGAACCGCTTCGAGCACCGTGCTGTGACGGAATCCGTGAGTGGGGAGTCGTCAAGCCGTCCGGTTCGGTGCCCCCTCCCCCTCGATGAAGGCTCGTACTTCGGCCGTGATGCGATCGGGTGCTTCCGTTGGCCCGCTATGGCCGAAGCCGTCGAACTCGACGAGACGGCTGTTCGGGAGGGCCTCGTCGACCGCACGGACGCTCTCTCGGAGATGAGACGGTCCTTCAGTTCCAGTCAGCAAGAGTGCGGGCGCGTCGATATCGAGCGTGTCGGGTAGTCGGTACTGCTCAACGGCACGGTTCATCCGGACGAGATTTTCCGCCAAGCTGGCGAAGTCGGGCCAAGGCGGCCACTCGGCGAGCCATCCATCGAGGTCGTCTATTTCGCCGCCATGCATGACCTCGCGGATGTAGTGCTTCACTGCCGACCGTTGCTCTCCTTCGTCGAGACGTGCCTGCATCTGGGCTGCAAGACTGGCTTGCTCTCTGTACTCACCGACGAGGACTGCCGGTTCGTAGGCGACGATCTTCTCGACGGGCGCGACACGAGCAGCCTCGATCGTCAGGAGGCCACCGAAGGAGTGCCCGAACAGAACCGGTTCCCCGCCAACTGCATCGATGACTGCACGAACGTCTTCGACCTCCCGATCGAGGTCGTAGTGGTCATTGTCACCACTGTCCCCATATCCCCGTCGGTGTGGGACGATAACCGTGTAGTCGTCGGAAAACCGAGGAGCGATCGGCTCCCAGTAGTGAGGGGTGGACCCGCCGTGGAGAAGAATCAGCGGTGGCCCCTCTCCGTGTTGTTCGTATGCAATGCTGATCCCGTCGGCCGCTGTGACTGTCTGCATCGGTGTACTCACTGGTCCGAGAGCAACTCGGCTCTGTCTGTCCCTCATCAGTGCGGCAGTTTATATACTACCTGTCGAAAGAGGAGCACTCTCAGTCAGGCAGCGGTGGCCACGTCGAGGCAACGGTCGTTTCGATAAGGTGGGTCTGTGCTCGTCGGAGGCGCTCGGAGAGCGACGACGCGGTGATGTCGAATTCGGTGGCGACGTCGTCGAGCGACGCCGCCCGCGGAATTTCGAAGTGACCCATCTCGTAGGCGATCCGGAGCGCCTCACGCTGGTGGTCGGTGAGTCCGTCGCCTGGTGCTTCGGCTTCGCCATCGCGAGTGAGTCGCCGCAGGATGAAATCACCGTTTCGCTGCCAGAACGTGCGAAACTCGTCCAAGACAGCCCTGTCGGCGAACCAGCCGGTCTGGACCCAGCCGGTTGGCGTGACACGGATCCGTTCGATGATGGAGTCGGTAGTGGCGAGCGCCCGAAGTTCCGAGAGGTTTTCGATGTGTTCGCCGAGTCGAGCTTGCTCCCCGACCGCCGGCTGAACCTGATACTGGCGCGTCTCGCCTGCTCGTCCGACCAGCGTGTACGCCGCAACGAACGCCGTCGACTCGAAGGCGCGCTCCACCAATGCGTCCGTCCCGCCAGTCGCGTGGACGATGAACAGGGGAAGATCACCGTGGTTGTACTGGAGTTCGACCTCCAGCGTCGCCTCCGTCACAGCGGCTGCGACTTCAACGAGCGGCAGAACCTCACAGATAATCTCGTACTCGGCAACAAGTCCCATGTTACACCTCGTTTTCGCGGATATTTATGGGCGTGTTGATGGCTTCGGTGGAGGGGGTATGGTACTGTTCGGTGATCGCACCTGTTTAGCGTAGTTACGAGACACGCATCCGACACCAGTGACGGGAAAACACGCCGAAATCCTGCAGTTTTAATCCGGCGGCCCGGTATCTCGCGCGAGATGGACGTGGGTTCGGCCGAGAACTTCACTCGGATGGGGACGCTTGGCGTCGAGGAGGAGTTTTACGTCGTCGACGACGCGGGCCGCCCCACGTCGGGCACCGACGAACTCGTCTACGGGAGCGAGCCGCCCGCGATCCTCGACGACCGACTGGATCACGAGCTGTTCAAGTTCATCATCGAGACCCAGACACCGATCTGCGAGGGGCTCGACGAGGCGCGCGAGCAGGTCGTCGCCGTTCGGGAGGCGCTCGTCGAGCACGCCAGGCAACACGGCTACGCCATCGCGGCGGCGGGGCTCCATCCCGCCGCGCGGTGGCGCGAGCTCGAACACGCCGAGAAACCACGCTATCGCTCGCAGCTCGATCGGATCCGATACCCACAGCACCGCAACACCACCGCCGGAGTCCACGTCCACATCGGGGTCGACGACGCCGAGAAGGCGACGTGGATCGCGAACGAGCTTCGATGGTTCATGCCGATCATGCTCGCGCTGTCGGCCAACTCCCCGTACTGGGAGGGGTACGACACCGGCCTCGCGTCGGCGCGTGCGAAGATCTTCGAGGGACTTCCCAACACCGGGATGCCGACCGCGTTCGCGAGCTTCGAGGAGTACGCGCGCTTCGAGCGGCTGATGGTCGAGAAGGGTTCGATCGCCGACCGCGGCGAGCTCTGGTACGACGTCCGACCGCACACCGGTCACGGCACCGTCGAACTTCGCGCGCCCGACGCACAGTCGAACTCCGAGCGCGTGATGGCGTTCGTGAAGTACGCCCACGCGCTCGTGCTCGATCTCGCCGAACGCTACGAGGACGATCCGGACCCGTGGGCAACGTACCGATCGAGTGGAGAAGGCGCAAACGCAGTCGGGAACGGCGGGCTCCGTCGCGAACTCCTCGACGAGAACAAGTGGCGCGCGCTGCGGGACGGCCACGACGCGACGTTCGTCGACCGCGACGGCACGGACACGATCGGTCTCGAAGCCCTCGTCGAGCGCGAGATCGACCGGCTCGGCGTCGAGGGCCTCCAGCGTCTCCTCCGCGCCGAGAGCGGTGCGACGGCGCAGCGACGCCACCGCCGCGAGGGCGGGCTCGACGCCCTGTGTGCGTCGCTCCTGCTGTAGGCGAGGAAGACTTTTTATCCCGTGAGCGGCTGGTTACCACAGTTATGACCGCCGACGACACGCCCATCGACGAAGACACGGGCGGCGAGAACGAGACGGCGGACGACGAGATCGAACCCGCCGACGTGCGCGCGGAGCTCGACCGCCAGCGGTCGGGCACTGCCGTGACTGACGGGGCGAGCCCGGCGAGCGACTCGCGCAGCGAGGGCACCGAGGAGTTCGACGAGGGGATCGTGGAGCTGCTCTCGGCGGCGCTCGACACCGACCGGGCCGCGCGGGTGTACGTCGCGGTCCGGCGTCGCCGGTCAGCGACCGCCGAGGAGGTCGCAGCGGGGACCGGACTGTACCCCGATTCGGTCCGCGAGATGCTCGCCGAGCTTCGCGACGAAGGTGTCGTCGACAGACACACTCGCACCACGGACCACGAGGACGACGAGTTCGAGTACACCGCGATCCCGCCGAGCGAGCTCGTCCGCGTGATGGTCGATCGCGTCCGCGACGAGTTCGACGCCAGGCTCGGCCTCGATCGGCTCCCGGACGAGCGCTCCGAGCCGACCCGCCGAACCCCCCGGAGCGATCCCGTGACGATCACCGTCGAGGACGCCAGCGAGAGTGACGGGACGACGGACGACGAATCGTCGGACAGCGACGGGATGGCCGACGGCTCCGGGGAGTGACGAACGTCGGTCGACGGCGGTTGCGGCCGGCCCTCGGTGGGGACGACGCTCGTTGACGTCAGTTTGCACGCAGACAGCCGGCGAGCAGCGTCCTGCCCGATCGATCGTGGAGTCGAAGCCACTAAATCGTGGGCACGCCTCCGCCGGGTATGGATGTCGCGCTCGGCGGGACGTTCGACCCGGTCCACGACGGCCACCGCCGGCTGTTCGAGCACGCGTTCGAGCGCGGCGACGTCACCGTCGGGCTGACCAGCGACGATCTCGCCGCCGAGACCAGACACGAGGAGCGGTACGTCCGCTCGTTCGCGGAGCGCCAGGCGGACCTCGACGACGAACTCGCCGAAATCGCCGAGCGCCACGACCGTGAATACGAGATCCGCCGTCTCGACGAACCGACCGGTATCGCGGTCGAGGAGGGGTTCGACGTGCTGGTGGTTTCGCCCGAAACCGAGGCGGGCGGCGAGCGGGTGAACGAGATCCGCCGCGAGAACGGGCTCGACCCGCTCGACATCGAGGTGGTCGATCACGCCCGCGCCGAGGACGGCGACATCATCTCGAGCACGCGGATCGTCCGCGGCGAGATCGATCAGTACGGAAACCTCACGCCCGAGCACGAGGGGCGTCCGCGACCCGAGTGAGCCGGCGGGTCGCCGGAGCTACCACGTGGGCGGATCGAGGCCCGCCTCGTCGAGCAGCGGTCGCCAGCGTCCCTGGATCGTGAGCCGGGAGACGCCGACCGCCTCCGCGACCACGCGCTGGGATCGTCGGTCGCCCGCGATCAGCCCGCCGGCGTAGAGGCTGGCCGCGAGCGCCGCCGGTTTCGAGCGCTCGCCGTCGGGGACCGTCGAGAGGAACAGGTCGGTCGCGCGCTCGCGGGCGGCCGCGCCGAGGTCGAGCGCGTCGGCAGCGGCGTCGAGGTCGTCGAGCCACCCCTCGTTTTCGACCCGATCGCGCGCCCGGTACATGCCAGGCGTCGGGGCCGACGGACCCTAAACGTTCGTGAAGCGAAGGTCTATCCGGACCGCTCTCCTTCGTCCGCCATGCAAGCGACCGTCGAGACGATCTACACCACGCCCGAGGGATCGGAGCCGATGCAGGAAATCACGGAGATTGAGGCCGTCGCGCGCCAGGGGCTGCGCGGCGATCGGTATATGAAGGGCACAGGCTACTACTCGGGGATGGACGAGTGCGAGGTCACCTTCATCGAGAGCGAGGCCATTCGAGAGATCAAGGACGAGTTCGACATCGACCTCACCGACGGGCGACACCGCCGGAACGTCGTCACCAGCGGGGTCTCGGTCCACGACCTCCTCAACCGCCAGTTCACCGTCGGCGACGTGACGTTCGAAGGGACGCGCCCGCGCCCGCCGTGCGCCCACGTCGAGCAGGTCGCCGACGAGGAAGGTGTCTCGCGCGCGCTCAAGAACAAGCGCGGCGGGATCTGTGCGAGCGTCGTCGAGGACGGGACGATCCACACTGGCGACGAACTCGCCGTCCTCGACGACGCCGAACACGGCGATGGCGTGGCCGACGCGATCAAGAACCGGCTGACGGGCGAGTAAACGACAGGTTCTTTTTGCGCTCCCGGGAAGGCGGTACTGCGCGCGGGTAGCCAAGCCAGGCCAACGGCGCAGCGCTTAGGACGCTGTCCTGTAGAGGTCCGCCGGTTCGAATCCGGTCCCGCGCAGTGAGTGGAGTAAGCGAGCGCAGCGAGCGAACGGAACGAACGAGCAGGAGCGTGATTCGAGGCAGGGAGGTCGCGCGCAGGCGAGCGCAGCGAGCCAAGCACGTCCGACCGTGGTTCGAATCGCGCTCCTACGTGGATTCTCGACACACACGGCTCACAACCACTCCTGAGTGAGAAAGACGACTGGCGGAAGGGCCTCTCGGTCCGGGTACGCCTCGATCACTGCGGTGATGATTCGGTAGATCTCGAACGGCGGCAGGCGTTGATTCGGACAGTAGAAAACGCCTCGGTGCTCGTCGCTTCGAGCGGTATCGGCGAAATCGTCGTCGTGCGTAACGATGATTCGATCCGTCGAGCGTGCGTGGGCCATCACCTTGTGATCAGAGGTGCCGGATCCAAGAACGTCGACGACGCGCTTGACGTCATGGGTGCTCTTCGAGAGATGGCGTGCGAGTGCCGATTCCGTGTCTTCGTCGAGAAGGAATCGCAACTGTGTCTACCCCGAGTCCGTGTCACCGAGGTCGTCCGGTCCGGTTGCGGCCCGTGGGTCCGCTTCGCCCGCCTTCAGCCGTTGCTCGCGGCGTGACTGGATGGCCGCCATGCGTTCGGGGTGGTCGTAGTAGTACGTCAGCGCCCGATACACGTCGGCAACATCGAGATCGTGTTCGGCGGCGAGTGTCTTCGGGTCGACGCCGCGACCGTCGATCTGCTCGTGGACGAAGTACACGCCGATCCGTGTGCCGTCGATTCGTGGCTTTCCGCCGAGCACGTCTGGCGTTTCCACGATACGGGCGACGGCCTGTGCCATACCTGCTTTTCGGGGTACAGTCATATAAGGATGGCAGCCCTTCCACACCCCTCCACGTTGCTATGTGGAGGCGAAGCATCAGCGTGCCGGCTATGCAGGACGCCGTTCGCTGGACGGTGATTGTCCACTACTTTGACCGACACTGCCGGGATAGCCGTGTCACAAACCTTTTTGCGGCCCCGGAAGCCCGTATCGGGTAATGCCGACTGTACGCGACCTCCTCGGCGAGATCGTCGACGAGGTCGAAACTGTGCTCCTGTTCTCGCCGAGTGCCTCGTACTACGAGCGGTGTCAGGCGGTCGAGAACGTCTCGACGGTCGTGGTCGCGCCGGACAACGGGGTCGGCGCGGAGCGGTACGTCGAACTTCCCTTGGAGTTCGCCGATCTCTCCGAGCGCATCCGGTTCGGGATCGAGGGCGCGCTCGACGAGGGCCACATCGACGAGGGCGACGAGGTGGCGTGTGCGACCAAGCTGTTCGACGACGTGATCGACAGCGTGAGTCGAGCGCGGGCGGGCGATCTCGACCAGTCGGGCGTCTACGATCTGTTCACCAACTCCCGCGGCGATCCCGAAGTCATCCGGGATGTGCTGGATGTTGCAGTCGAACTCGGGCAGAAGGGTCAGAAGGGCAAACCGGTCGGGGCGCTGTTCGTCATCGGCGACGCCGGCAAGGTGATGAACAAGTCCCGGCCGCTGTCGTACAACCCCTTCGAGAAGAGCCACGTCCACGTCGGTGATCCGATCGTGAACGTGATGCTGAAGGAGTTCTCGCGGCTCGACGGCGCGTTCGTCATCAGCGACGGCGGGAAGATCGTCTCGGCGTACCGCTATCTCGAACCGAGCGCCGAGGGCGTCGACATCCCGAAGGGGCTCGGGACCCGCCACATGGCGGCAGGATCGATCACGCGGGACACCAATGCGACCGCGGTCGTGTTGAGCGAGAGCGATCGCCTGGTGCGCGCGTTCAAGGGCGGCGAGCTGATCCTCGAGCTCGATCCGGAGGAGTACTGATGGCGCTGCTGGCCCAGTCCGTGGTGCAGGACCTCCTCACCCGCAATCTCGATGTGGTGCTCCTCGCGGTCATCCTCGTGGTCGGCGGTCTCGTGGCTTACCTCGTCGCCCGATCGACGAACCGGCTGCTCGTCGCCGCCGGTGTCGCGGACGTGGTGGAAGGGACCGCCTTCGAGCGTGCCGCGAGGCGGCTCGGCACCTCGACCGTCGCCCTGCTCTCGTGGCTCCTCGGTCTCTTCGTGTTCGTCCTCGCCGCGGTGATCGCCCTCGGCGTCGCCGCGCTGTTCGACATCCAGAGCTACCTGATCGACTTCATCGACTTCCTGCCGGACCTGTTCATCGCCACGCTCATCGTGATCGTCGGACTGGTCCTCGCCGACCGGGCGGAACTCCGGGTCGCCGAGCGCCTGAGCGGCTACAAGTTCACCTCGACGGGCGCGCTCGGCGTGGTGCCCGGCCTCGTGAAGTACAGCGTGATCTACATCGCGGGGCTGATCGCGCTCGGCCAGATCGGTGTCGCCGATGACGCGCTGATCGTGCTGCTCGCGGCGTACGTCTTCGGCGTCGTCTTCCTCGGGGGGCTCGCCGGTAAGGACCTCCTCGCGGCGGGTGCGGCAGGAACCTACCTTCTCTTCACTCAACCGTACGCCATCGGCGACGAGGTCCGCGTCGACGGCATGCACGGTGTGGTCCAGGAGGTCGAACTGTTCGTCACCCGCGTCGAGAGCGACGGCGAGGAGTTCATCATCCCGAATCACCGTGTCTTCCGGGCGGGCGTCGTCCGAGTACGCTAAACCACTTTTTTACTTCGTCGGATCTCCTCGCTCGTCGGCTTCGCCGACTCGCTGTGGGGACCTCTCCTCGTAAAAACCTGGACTAAAAACACCCACTCACTCGCGCCCTGCGGGCGCTCGTTCGCGGTAAACCGCGCTCGCTGCGCTCGCGCGGACGATACTGCCATCTGCACCGTGACCGCCGAAGCCCTCGCTCCCTCCGGTCGCTCGCCCTTGATCCACCGAGGACCGCCACCGCACCGCCGAAGCCCTCGGCGCGCGCTCACTTCGCTCCCGTGAGCGAAGCGAACGGGAGTTCGGAGCGCGTGAAGCGTGCTCCGGCGTTCGCTGCTCGCTCCCTTCGGTCGCTCGCGCACCTCGCCCTTCATCCACCAGGCCCGCTGCCGCTCCGCACCGCCCCACACCGCCACTGCAGCCGCCCTCACACCTCCGTCGCCGGCACGCCAGCGACCGTCGCCTCCGGTGGGACGTCCTCGGCGACGAGCGAGTTCGCAGCCACCCGTGCCTCGGCACCGATCTCGACGCCGGGCAGAACGATCGCGCCAGCGCCGATCATCGCGCGCTCGCCGACGACCACCTCGCCGGTGCGGTACTCGTCCTGGAGGTACTCGTGACAGAGCAGGGTGGCGTCGTAGCCCACGATGGCGTGATCCTCGATCGTGATGAGTTCGGGCCAGAACACGTCGGGCGTGGCTTCGAGCGCCCACGAGACCCCCTCGCCGACCGTGACGCCGATCCGCCGGAGCGCCCAGTTTTTCACCCGGAGGAACGGCGCGAGCCGCGCGACGAGAACGAACAGGTAGTTCACGACGATCCGCCACGTCGAGTGCGCCTCGGGCCAGTGCTGGAGGGAGTTTCGGGGACCGGGCGTCGGATGCACAGTGGTGCGATCCCGGCGGGAGTCGGTGTCGTCGGTCACGACGAACCGTTCGCCCCCTGATGACTTGAATCCGCAGACCGCCACGCACTCGATGGGACGAACCTACTCGGCTCGCAGTTCGTCCATGTGCTCGACGCGAGACTCGACGAGCGCCGCCGTGCCGATGTCGTGGCGGACCCGGAGTCCCTCGGTGCCGGCCTCGGTCAGCGTCTCGTCGACGATCGCCTCGGCGGTTTCGATGGTGTCGGCGACCCCGACCACCGCGAACGCCCGCGACGTGGTGGTGTAGATCCCGTCGTCGCGCTCGTCGACGCTTGCGTAGTAGAGTTCGACCCGCGGCGAGGTCCCACCGTCCGCGGCCGCCGAGCCGCCGGCGTCGGCACCGGCCGCGAACCGCTGGTTGATCGTCTCGACGACGCCCTCGTCGACCTGGATCTTCGCCCCTGCGTCCGGATCGGTGGGATAGCCCTCGGGAACCGCGTACTTACAGACCGTGGCCCGCGGCGCGAAATCGAGATCCGGCAGCGAGTCGCCGTCCCGCGCCGCGGTGAGAACCGAGAGCAGGTCGGTGTCGAGCACCGGCAGCGTGTTCATCGCCTCGGGATCGCCGAAGCGCGCGTTGAACTCGACGACCTTCGGGCCATCGGCGGTCAGCATGAACTGGCCGTAGAGCACTCCCGTATAGTCGTCGAGCGCCGCGACCGTCTCCTCGACGATCCCGACGGCCGCGCGGTAGTCCTCGTCGATCATGAACGGAAGCTCAAGCCCGCTGTCGGAGTAACTCCCCATTCCTCCTGTATTGGGGCCTTCGTCGCCCTCGTAGGCGCGCTTGTGGTCCTGGACCGCCGGAGTCGTGCGCACGTCGCCGTTCGCCACCAGCGCCTGCACGGTGAATTCCTCGCCGACGAGGCGCTCTTCGAGCACCACCCGGTCGTACGCCGAATCGCGGAGGTACTCCTTGGCTTCCTCGGGGGTTACCTGGTCACCGATGACGCGGACGCCCTTCCCGCCGGTGAGTCCGGCGGGCTTCACCACGAGATCGCCGTCGTGGTCGTCGATGTACGCACACGCACGCTCCATGTCGTCGAACGTCTCGAACGTGGGACAGCCGGGAACGTCGTGCTCGCGCATGAACCGCCGCTGGTAGGCCTTGTCGGTCTCGATCCGCGCCGCATCGGCGTGCGGCCCGAACGGGAAGACGCCGGCGTCGGCGAGTGCGTCGGCGACACCGGCTTCGAGCGGCGTTTCGGGCCCGACGACTGCGAGCGTCGCCCCGACCTCCTCGGCGTAGGCGACGACAGCCTGCGGGGTGGTGGTGTCGAGCGTTGCGAACCCCGCGGCGAGGCCCGCGATGCCCGGATTTCGGTTCGTTGCACAGGCGTACAGCGTCGCCTCGGTGTCGGCGAGTGCGCGCGCGATGGCGTGCTCGCGCCCGCCGCCACCGACGACGAGAACCGTCTCGCTCATGCGCGATACGCCGACCCGGGCGACCTAAGCGTTGTCCTTCTGGTTGCTATCGCTCCAACCGCTCGCCCGTCCTCGGCGTCGAACGGTCGTTGGACCGTTTCGAGCGGAGCGTCGTCGAACGGCATTCGGATCGAAGTAACGCACTGGCGAGCGCAGGCAGCACGTTTAGCGAGGGATGACGTGTCGTTACGCCCGCAACGACCATCGCTGTTTTGGTCTCACACGAAAGCGCGCTTTCGAACGGCGAGTGATCCGATCATGACTGAGATACCTGGGATCGAGCCGTCGAGACCGCGGACGACTACATCCACGTCCGGTTCAGGGACCCGGACCGGTTCGACGAGATCCGGACGCCGGACTGGGCGGCGAACGCAGCCCAGTCGGTATCGGATGGGGCCGAGGTACGTACCGGACGAGTGGAAGAAAGCGACGACTGGCAGGTAGAGGCAGTGTTGATCGAAGAACACGTCGGTGAGGACAAAGCAAAGGAGCAAGCGAGGGGGATCGTGGAGACGATCGAATCGTGAGCGATCACCGGTTCGTCGATCGAGGGGACGAGTGTTCGCCGTCGACTGCGGTGGGACTCGGTGATGGCATTTGTGAGGCGTTCGACCGCTGGAACGTCACGAATCGAACGTCGACGCGAACGTCGTTGCCGGTCGTCGCTTCGATTCGCCGTTCGAGTCGTCCCGAGAGGCCAGGATACGACGAGTTCGGCGCACTGAGGATGACGGTGACCGCTTCGGGCGTCGAAAGCGGGGCAGTGCCACCGTGCTGGGTCCGTATCGAAACGACACCGAGTTCCGCGTAGGCCGGCTCGTCGAGAACGTCCTCCACGTCTTCGGTAACCGCCCGCTGGAACGTGGCCTGCTGTGCGGCCGCGACCCCGGCGATGCCGACGGCGATGACGATGAGGGCCGCCGTCGCGAACGCGGCCCGTGTCGGTGTGCGGTCGGTGAGCAAGGCTGGACTGGAGTCGGTGTTGCGGTAGAGCCCCCAGAGCACGCCGTACATCGCGAGGTTGATCGCGGCCATCGTACTCACCAACAACAGTGCACTCCCGAGCGCGATCAGATACTCACCCCACGCAAGGGCGATGCCGACGGTGGCCGCGGCAGGAATCAACGCCGCAGCAATCATCACGCCGATCAACGATCCCGTTCCCTTCGTCGTCAGCCCGAACGCGGCGGCCGCGCCGGCAGCGAACCCGACGATCACCGCGAACGCGCTCGGTGCCATCCGGAGCGCGATCAACTCGATCGTGGCGATATCGAGCATCGAGGGGACGAGACCGGCGATCTTGACGCTGAAGCTGAACACCACTGCACCGACGACTCCGGCCACGAGCCCGAGCGCCTGGATCCGGACGCTATCCACGAGCATCGCCCGATCGCCCGTGACGGCTCCGACGGTCGTGGTGAGGACGGGACCCACGAGCGGGGCGATCACCATCGCGCCGACCACGATCGCGGGCGAATCGATCAGCAAGCCGGCGGCGGCGATGATCGCGCTCAGGAAGATCATGGCGGCATACGACAGCCAGTCCAGACTGAGACCGCGCGCCTTCGAACGCAGCTCCGGCAGCCGGAGCGGGTCGTAGTCGGTGGCGTACCGATCCTGTAGCTTCTCGGTGTGTGGTGTGGACGCATTTTCGGCAGTGAGAACGACGAGGTAGTCGTCGTCGAGCCCGACCCCCCGGGTGGCATCGAGGACATCGCCGAGCCCGTCGGTCGGCACCGGAAACTCGACCAGCGACGATCCGGGCGATTCCTCGCTTCCCGCCGTGACGACGAAATCGATCTCCTTCCCCCGAAGCACGTCGAGAACGTCGTCGCGATTCTCCTCGGTGACGAGTAGCCTGACGAGACGCATACGGTGGAACACGTGCGACAGCGATGAAGGTGCTTAGCCGGCACTCGACTGCTCGTTTCGTTCCCGGGTTGCGAACCGGATGGTCACTTCGTCAGCACGAAACGGCAGCGACTACGGGTGCTCGGTGGGCCGCGCTGCGTCGACACCGGTGTATCGCCGGCAGCAGTCCTATGTACGCTGGCTGTGTCCTCCTGGCATGAACTGTGGGATCGTTCCGACGAACTGGCGAGACGGACTCCTCGGTACCCAAGACGCCGAAGGGAAGCGTCATCCACTCCGTACCGGGGCTGTGGGTGGCGTCTTCGCGACCTTCGTGATGACTGCTTTCCGCGAACCGACCGCCCGGGCCCTTCCGCCGACTGCCGTGTTCGTGAGCCGGTATCGTGGGGGCGACCCCGAGGAGTACCCCGTGACGTCGTTGGCACTCCACGTTCTGTACGGGATCGGTGGCGGGGTCGGTTTCGGCCTCGCGTTCGAGTCGATCGTCGACGACACCGACGAACCCGAAACCGTCGGACTCGTCGCCGGAGTGATCTATGCGATACTCCTCTCGGTGTTCGGTGAGCGCGTCGTTCTCGATTGCCTGCTCGACATGGACCTCAGTACCGACGAGAGGGCGGTCTTTCACGCCGGCCACGTCGTCTATGGTCTCGCGCTCGGCGCATGGGTCGGTTCGCGCTCGTAGACAGGAGCGATACCCACGATCCGGGTTCTTCCTCTCGGCGATCGTTCTCTCGGGATGTCGTTCACGACCTCCATCGCTGGCGTCGCTACTGCCACGTCGTCGGTGCAACGATCCTTCGCGGACTCGACCACACGCTCTTCGAATCAACACCAGTCACTGGCAGGCAGTACGGCTAATCACTCGTCCTGTATCGGTTGTAGTGGAGAAACGAATGTTCTACCACGACGACGAACTCCAGTACGAAGTCGAGGTCGAGAGCCCGGATCCACGCTTCGCCAAGCTGCTCCAGCAGGCCATCGGCGGGGCCGAGGGCGAGATGCGCGTCGCGCTCCAGTACATGTTCCAGGCGTTCGCGGTGCCCGCCGAGAAGAGCGAGTACCGCCGGCTGCTGATGGAGACCGCGACCGAGGAACTCGGCCACATCGAGATGCTCGCGACCGCGGTCGCGAAGAACCTCCAGGGAGCCTCCGACGAGCAGCGTGAGGCCGCGCGCGAGGACGCCGTCATCGCGGAGATGCTGGACAGCGGCCAGCCGCGTCAGGCGCTCTCGGCCGGTCTCCACGCGATGCCGGTCGATTCGAACGGGACGCCGTTCAACGGTGGCTGCGTCGTCGCTTCCGGCAACCTCGCTGCCGACATGTACGCGAACGTGATGGCCGAGTCGACAGGCAGGTTGCTCGCCACCCGCCTCTACGAGATCACCGACGATCCCGGGATGGAGGACATGCTCTCGTATCTGATCGCCCGGGACACGATGCACCAGAACCAGTGGCACGCCGCGCTCGAAACCATGGACGAGCACGTCCCGGTGCCCAACAGCTTCCCACAGGAAAAGGAAAACCAGGACCACAACTACGAGTTCATGTCCACCTACAGGGACGAACGGCCGGACCCCGAACAGCGCTGGACGCAGGGCGAATCCATCGACGGCGAGGGCGAGTTCTCCTACGGCCGGCAGCCGGGCGGCGGCGAACCCGACCTCGACGACGTCATCGACGCGATGCACAACGAGATCAACTGAACCGTTCCCCCGTCGTTTATAATCACCCGCCGAGACAACCTCGATATGGCAGATGTGACCATCGATATGGACGACCGGGAGCTCGAAGACGCCGCCGACGAGCTGACCGCCGCCCGCGACGACCTCGACGACGGGACGGTGACGGTCGACCTCCACAACCTGGATGCGCCGACCGCGTTCGCGTTCTTCGAGGGCGCGCTCGACGCCGGCTACCGCGTCACGATCGTCGGGCTCGAATCGGAACCGACCGGCCACCAGACGATCGTCGAGATGCTTCAGGACGACGAGATCGTCCACATCGAGACGCTCTCCCTCGAACTCGGCGTCTGAGGCACCACGCTCCCGTCGTCGGCCGACCGCTCGCGAACCGAATGCGCCGAGCACCGCTGGACGCCACCGATACCGCCGAGTCGGTCCGCTACTGCTCGGTCTCCTCGGTACCCGTGTTCCAGACGGCCTGGTTCTGCAGCGCGGCGGCGGTGTTCTGGATCGACCGCATCGTGGCCGCGGTCGCCATCACCGAGTCCATCACCGCCTGCTGGCTCGCGCCGTCCGGGTAGATCCGGTGTTCGAGCAAGATCGAGTGGACCGCGGGGAACTCACACGGGTCGCCGTCCGCGTCGAGGAAGGTGTAAAACCCCGGTGCGGTCGCGAGGATGGGGCCCAGTCGGGTGAGTAGTTTCTGGCGGTCCTCGTCGTCCTCGACCAGCGCCGCGACGCGCTCGGTGTCGAACGTACACTCCCCGACGACTCGCAGCGGGCCCCACGTCTCCTCCTTGATGACGTGGAGCGGGAGTCGCGAGAGCTGGAGTCGGAGGTTGAACTCGGTCCCGTCTGTGGTCTCGTGCTCGATCCCCTGAACGACCTTCTCGTCGAGCCACGCCTCCGCCTGCTCGCGACTGATGTGGTCGACCATCCTCGATCCTCGGGCCGCACCCGCAAAGAAGCTGCTGCCGGCTGACGCCGCCGCGAACGACGAGCCAGCGTTTACCCGTGACGGGAGCGTACACCGAGCCATGAGCGCCATCGAACGAAATCGGCTCGACGAAGAAGGGAGTCCGTATCTCCGCCAGCACGCCGACAACCCCGTGAACTGGCAGCCGTGGGACGACGACGCGCTGGCGGCAGCCCGTGAGCGCGACGTCCCGATCTTCCTCTCGATCGGCTACTCGGCGTGTCACTGGTGTCACGTCATGGAAGAGGAGAGCTTCGAGGACGAAGCGGTGGCCGAGCGGCTCAACGACGAGTTCGTCCCGATCAAGGTCGACCGCGAGGAGCGCCCGGACCTCGACCGGCTCTATCAGACGATCTGCGGGATGGTCTCGGGCCAGGGTGGGTGGCCGCTGTCGGTGTGGCTCACGCCCGACGGCCGCCCGTTCTACGTCGGGACGTACTTCCCCCGCGAGGCGAAGCGGGGCCAGCCTGGCTTTCTCGACCTGCTCGACTCCATCGCGGAGTCGTGGGAGAACGACCGCGAGGACATCGAGGGTCGCGCCGACCAGTGGGCGGGCGCGATGGCCGGCGAGTTGGAGGCGACGCCCGAGCAGCCAGGCGACCCACCAGGAACCGACTTGCTCGAAACCGCCGCCCAGCAGGCGGTCGAGAGCGCCGATCGCGAGTATGGGGGGTTCGGTCGCGGCCAGAAGTTCCCGCAGACGGGTCGGCTCCATCTTCTCATGCGCGCCGCCGAGCGAACCGGGAGAGAGGTCTTCGACGAGGTCGCCCGCGAGGCGCTCGACGCGATGGCCGATGGTGGGCTCCGGGATCACGTCGGCGGCGGCTTCCACCGCTACACCACCGACCGCGAGTGGACGGTGCCCCACTTCGAGAAGATGCTCTACGACAACGCCGAGCTCACGCGGGCGTATCTCGCGGGCTATCGCCGGACGGGCGCTGAGCGCTACGCCGAGGTCGCGCGCGAAACGTTAGGATTCGTCGAACGCGAACTCCGTCACCCCGACGGCGGCTTCTTCAGCACGCTCGACGCTCAGAGCGAGGACGAGTCCGGCAAACGCGAGGAAGGGGCGTTCTACGTCTGGACGCCCGATGAGGTTCACAACGCGGTCGGCGACGAGTTCGCTGCCGATCTGTTCTGCGAGCGCTACGGCGTCACCGAGGCGGGGAACTTCGAGGACGGGAGGACGGTGCTGACGGAGAGCGCCGAAATCGAAGGCTTGGCCGACGAGCACGACACCACCGTCGAAGAGGTCGAGGCGGAGCTCGAACGCGCCCGCGAGGCGGTCTTCGCGGCACGATCCGAGCGCGCACGCCCGGCACGCGACGAGAAAATTCTGGCTGGATGGAACGGCCTAACGATTTCGGCGTTCGCCGAAGCCGGGCTCACGCTCGATGCGCGCTTCGCCGACACCGCCGTCGCGGCGCTCGACTTCGTTCGCGAACACCTATGGGACGACGAGGAAAAGCGGCTTTCCCGGCGATACAAGGACGGAGAGGTGAAGATCGAGGGCTACCTCGAAGACTACGCGTTCCTTGCGCGCGGCGCGCTCAACTGCTACGAGGCCACCGGCGATGTCGACCACCTCGCGTTCGCGCTCGATCTCGCGCGCGAGATCGAGGCGGAGTTCTGGGACTCAGAGGAGGAGACGCTCTATTTCACCCCACAGACAGGGGAGACGCTCGTCGCGCGACCCCAGGAGCTCGACGACCAGTCGACGCCCTCCAGCACCGGGGTGGCGGTCGACGTGCTGCTCGCGCTGGATCACTTCGCCGATGACGATCGCTTCGAGTCGATCGCCACGGCGACTCTCGAAACCCACGCCGAAACCGTCGAATCGAGCCCGCTCCGGCGTGCGTCGCTCGCGCTCGCGGCCGATCGCCACGCTACCGGGTCCCTCGAATGCACAGTCGTAGCCGACGCGCTCCCCGACGCGTGGCGCGAGCGGATCGGTCGAAGCTATCTGCCCCGCCGGCTGCTCGCGCGGCGACCACCTTCCGACGAGGAACTCGCCACGTGGTGTGACCGGCTCGGACTCGACGAGCCGCCGGCGATCTGGGCCGATCGAGACCAGCGCGATGGTGAGCCCACGGCGTACGTCTGTCGATCGTTCACCTGCTCGCCGCCGCAGACTGACATCGAGGACGCGCTGTCGTGGGTGGAGCGACTCGCGTCCGACACGGATGCGGATCCAGAATCGACTCCAGCGGACGACCGTTCGCGTTAGTTCGTCGGCTCGGGCGCGTCGAGCTGCTCGGCGAGGTGGACGATCGGGGGTTCGGGTTCGTCCTCGACGAACCGTGCGACCTCCTCGCCGTCGCGCTCGATGACGATCGTGGGGATGTATTCGATGTCGTATTCGGCGACCAGTTCGCCTTGCTTGTCCTGATCGAGCGCGTACTCCTCGATCCGTTCCTCGGGGACGTCGGCTTCGTCGAGCGCCGCCGCGAAGTCCGGGAGAACGGCCCGACAGTCTTTGCACCAGTCACCGGCCCAGACTCGGACGGTGAGTTCGTCTGCGTGTTCGGCGACGGCGTCGATCGCATCCTCGTAGCCCGCGGGGTTCCAGACCGGGTTCGGCGACATCGTTTCGAGGCTCATGGACGGTGTTCGTTACCGGCGTGCTTAGGCTTCCCGCATCCTCCACACGATGTCGATGAATCACCTCGCGCACGAATCACCAATCCCGTCATCGGTTTAGGGCCGCGTTCCGTACTGACGCACAATGGACGACAGCATCCTCGACGCCATCGGATCGCCCCTCGTGCAGGTCGGTTCGCCAGAGGGCGCGACCGTGGCCGCGAAGATCGAGTCGAAGAACCCCGGCGGGTCGGCGAAGGACCGCCCCGCGAAGGCGATGGTCGAGGCCGCCGAACGCGAGGGCATGCTGAAGCCGGGCGATCGCATCGTCGAGCCGACGAGCGGCAACACCGGCATCGGTCTCGCGGTGGTCGCGGCGGCGAAGGGGTACGATCTCACGGTCGTGATGCCCGCCTCGAAATCGGCAGAACGCCGCCAGGTCATGGCGGCGTACGGTGCGAACCTCGAACTCGTCGACGGCGAGATCGAGCGCGCGAAGGAGCGGGCCGACGACCTCGAAAGCGAAGGGATGGTCCAACTCCGCCAGTTCGAAAACCCGGCGAACGTCCGCATGCACTACGAGACCACCGCCACGGAGATTCTTGATCAGGTCGGCGATCGAACCGTCGATGCGCTCGTCGCCGCGGTCGGTACCGGTGGGACGCTCACCGGGATCGCCGGCCGGCTCGGCGAGGAGTACCCCGAGATGAACGTCGTCGCGGTCGAACCCGAGACGAACGCCGTGCTCTCGACCGGCGAGGCGGGCGCGGACGAGTTCGAGGGGATGGGCCCCGGGTTCGTGAGCGACATCCTCGATATCGATTCCATCGACACCGTCGAGACCGTCGGGATCGAGGCCGCGGAAGCCGAGTGTCGCCGGCTCGCGCGCGAGGAAGGAATCATGGTCGGCCAGTCGAGCGGCGCGGCGAACCTCGCCGCCCGTCGGGTCGCCAAGCGACTCGCCGAACCCGAACTCGACTGTCCGCCCGCCCCGACGGAGCTCCGGGCCGACGGAAGCGGCGAGGCAGTCGGTACCGAGTACGACGACTGCCCGCTGGTCGTCACCGTCTTCCCCGACAGCGGCGAGCGCTACCTCTCGACCGGGATGTTCGACGGGTGATCGCCCGCTCGGCACATGGGACTCTCGACGACTCACGCCCGTCGGCGTCACCATCGAATCGGCGATCGTGGCCGACTGAAAACTTATGCCAGCGTGATTCGTACATCCGGATATGAGATACCGCCGCCCTCGGGCCGTCGGTGTCGCGGCGATCGTGCTCGCTGGCCTCGCGAGCGCCGCCGTCTACCCGGAGCTCCCGGCCAGGATGGCGACCCACTGGGGCGCGAGCGGCGAGGTCGACGGCACGATGTCGCGGCTTGTGGGTGCGTTCTTCCTCCCGGTGTTCAGCATCGGCGTCTACGCGGTCTTGCTGGTCGCGCCGCGTCTCGATCCTGACGACCAGAACATCGAGTCGTTCCGGGGCGCGTACGAGTGGTTCGCCGCCGGCATGATGTGGTTTCTTGGTTACGTCCACGGGCTCACGCTGCTTTGGAACCTCGGCGTCCAGCCACCCATCGGTGCGGCGCTCGCGCCGGGTCTTGCCGCGGTGCTCTACGCGAGCGGACTCCTCGTCGAGCGTGCCGAACCGAACTGGATCGCTGGCGTCCGCACCCCGTGGACGCTCGACGATGACGAGGTGTGGGAACAGACCAACCACCGCGCCGCGCTCGCGCTAAAAATCGCGGGCGTGCTCGCGCTCGGCGGACTCGTCTTTCCCGAAGCCGGTTTCGTGTTCTTCCTCATCCCGATCGTGGCCGCCGTCGTGTACGTCACCATCTACTCCTACGTCGCGTACAGACGCCGGCGGGCGACATGAGACGTCCCCTTCAGGCCGCGCAGTTGTTCGCGCCCGTTTCGAGCATCGTCGCCGCACGCGCACTCTCGACGCTCTCGACACCACGATTGATCGCGATCACCGTCTCGTAGTTGTCGGGCTTCTCGGGGACGTTCTCGACCATCTGTTCGACGAACGCCGCCCGGTCGAGGTCGACGAGGTCGAGTCGATCCCGCACCTCGTCGAGGGAACGTCCGACGAGTTTCCCTGGGGTTCCGTTCTCGTAGGTACCGTCGCTGTTCACGGTGACGTGGCCCGGTAGGACGGTGAGTTCTGTGGGGAGTTCGAGCAGCGTGTCGTGAAGCGTCTCGTACTGCATCTCCGCACCGTCCTCGGCCCCCTCGTCGCCGAACTCGAGCTCCGTGCGACCGATCGAATCGAGAAACAGGCTATCCCCGGTGAGCACGGCGTCGTCGCCGACACGATACGCGACCATCTCGGTGGTGTGACCGGGCGCGCCGAGGGTCTCGATCCCAGTATCGCCGACCGTGATCGTCGCACCGTCGGCCAGCGGTTCGAACTCGTAATCGAGGTCGCGCTCGGCCGCGCGTTCGCCGAGACGATAGGGGACACCGAGTCGTGTCGCGAGCGTCCGCCCGCCGGAGAGATGGTCGGCGTGGACGTGGGTATCGAGAACGTGGGTGATCGCCATCCCGTGCTCGGCGGCGGTGGTCACGTACTGGTCGGTGTGTCGCGTGGGGTCGACGACGACCGCCTCGCCCGCGCGTTTCGAGCCGACGAGATAGGAGAGACAGCCCTTCGCCCGACGCTGGAACTGCACGATCACGAGATCGTCGCTCGTGGTGTCCACGCGGACGGTCTCGTACAGCGAGTTCCACTCGCGCATTCCCCCTGTCACGACCGCAACGTCGTCGAACTCGTTGGCGTCGAGTTCGGCGGCAAGGATCGTCGACGTCGCACCCTTCCCGCAGATCGTGACGATCCGCTTACCGTCCGCCAACGACGCGATCGTCTCGCGCTGGTCCACCCCCAGCGTCTCCGTCGGCCCGAACGGGACGTTCACCGCACCCGGCACACGCCACGACTCGTAGCTGTCCGCCGGACGCGTGTCGATGAGTGTGAAATCGTCCACACCTGCATCCTGTGTGTCAGCGAGTTCTCTGGCAGTGATCGTCTCGAACATCGTCCTACTTGTCTGTACGGTATTGGGACAGATAAACATTCTTGCACACAGCCGCTGGACCCACGAATCATCCGACAGACGGCACAGGCTGCGATTCGGGTTCGGTGTTCGCTACGTAACGTTGTTTTCCGGTGGTCTCTCGGGGGCGTATCGGCCCGATCCGGCTCGGAGCGATCGTGCCCATCGTGCTGAGTGGAATCAACTGGACGACCCGAGCATGGCGGCGGGTGAACGCCGACGGGTGGCTACTCGATCGTCGCGACCAGCAGAAACGTCTCCGGACGACTGATCTCGTGCTCGATCGCGAACCCGTGGTCACGGAGCGAATCCGCGGCTGCACCGACGGTGTACCGTTCGTCGAGCGGTGGGCCGTTCTCGCCGGTGCCTGTGGCAGTCCAATCGACGATGGCGAGTCGTCCTGTGGGCCCGAGCACCCGGTGAATTGCCGCGAACGCGTCGTCGCTCGCGAACTCGTGATAGGTCATCGTCGAGAACGCGGCGTCGAGACTCCCGTTCTCGAACGGGAGCTCCTCGATGTCCGTCGTCACGAGTTCGACGTTCGCCGGCACGCCCTTCTCGCGGTAGTACTCGTGCATCGCCTCCTGGACATCGACCGCGTAGACCTCGCTTGCATGCGGCGCGACGTCGTCTGTGTAAAACCCCGTCCCGCTGCCGAGGTCGGCGACAGCATGCTCCGGCGACGGCGAAAGCGCCCACAGCAGCTCCTCGGCCGAGAGAAACCGGTAGCGCCACGCCGTCTCCTCCAGCTTGTCGGCTCGTGCGGCGTCGAAGGTGTGGTACCCCATCAGAGCGCCTCGAACGCCTCGTCGGCGAGCTCGCCGGTGTCCTCGATGATGTCGGCCATCGCGTCGTCGTCCGGTGCTACTCCGACGAGTCGGGCGATCCGCATGATCGAAACGTGGTAGACGGTCTGCACGCCGGGTTCCTCCTCCCAGACGACGACGTTGCAGGGGAAGAGGCCACCCATTCGCTTATCGGTGGCATCGAGCGCGCGGTCGGCGATCGCGGGGTTGCACGCACCCAGCACGTAGTAGGGATCACGGTCGGCGTCGACCTTCTCGTTGAGGAGATCCGACGGCGAGAACTCGACGGGGATGCCGAACCCAGCGTCGGTGAACACCGCTCTGACGTGCTCGATCGCCTCCTCGTGGCTCATCTCTAGGGTCGTTCGTTTCACACCGATATCGTCTTCGTCCAGCTGGGTCGGGTCGATGGGGAGCGTCATCGTGTAGAGTATTGTGTCTGTCGTGAAAATCGTTTTCGGTTCGTGAGATCCGGTGTGTAGGGGCGGACCGACTCAGACGAGAAGTTGGATGTCGGCGTCGGTCATACGCTGGAAGGCGCTCGCCGCGCCAACACCCGTCTCGATGCCGTCGTAGAAGTCGGCTTCATCGTAGTCCAGCAGATCGATCGTCATCTGGCAGGCCTGCAACTCGACGCCGCTGTCGAGGGCAGTCTCGACGAGTTCCTCGACGGTCGCGACGTCGTTGTCGGCGATGCGTCGCTCCATCATCTTCGAAATCGCACGATCCATGCCGGGCAGCGCACCGATCACGTTCGGGATCGGCATGTTCGGATTGCCGACCGAGCTCAACTGAAGCTCCCCGGAATGCTCCTCGTGGAGGATTTCGAGGCCCCAGAACGTGTGAAAAACCGTCACGTCCCAGCCGAAGGCCGCGGCCGTCGAGGCGAGGATCAACGGTGGGTACGCCATGTCGAGAGTGCCTTTCGTGGCGATGATGACCATCTGCTGGTCGTTCTCGTCGGCGCGCATCTCGGCAAGTTCGGCTTCGAGCTCCTCGATGCGAGCTTCGAGGCTTGCAACGTCCTCGATCGACTCGCCAGCGGTGGATCGGGTCTCCGTGCTCATCGTCGCCTCTCGGCCGATCGATTGGCCGACGCGCGTGCCCCGATCTCGTCGGTGGTCATCATGCGGTCTTCCGGACGTAGTGTTTGTACACGTCCCCGTCGTCGGTCTGATCGACCAGTTCGACGCCCGTGGTCGAGCCGGCCCATCCCTTGATGTCGCTCGTGCTCCCAGCATCGGTCGCGAGCACTTCGAGCACCTCCTCGCTCTCCAACTCGTCGACCGCCTGCTTGGTCTCGATGACCGGCATGGGGCAGTTCTCACCTTTGACGTCGAGCGTCTCGGCAGTATCGTGTTCGTCGCTCATGTTTTGTCTTGCCTCTATCGAACAATACAACCCGGGTATTGCAAAAGTCTTGTGAATCTACCGAACACCCCTCTCTCGAAGACCTCCGGATACTGCATCGAAGCGTCTTTGGAGTCCGTACGACCCATCTTCGACCAGCCTATATTGTATAGAATTCACTATTCTATACGAAGGCTTATTTGGGCCGAACGGGTAGTTGGGGTACGATGAGTGACGAAGCGTTTCCCGACCCGGCTGTCGATGTCGAATCGATCGAGCCGAACGAACTGAAAGAGCGCATCGACGACAGCGAGGGCGTGTTCCTGCTCGACACGTGTTCGAGTGAGGCGTTCGAGGAGTGGCACATCGACGAACCGAACGTTACCGTCCGGAACGTGCCGTACTTCGAATTCCTGCTCGGCGATGTCGACGAGGAGGTCTTTGATGCGATCCCTGACGACCGGGACGTGACGGTTCTCTGCGCGAAGGGTGATTCGAGCGAGTACGTCGCCGGTCTGCTGGCCGAACGCGGCTACGAGGTGCGTCATCTCGCACGCGGCATGAACGGCTGGGCGGAGCTCTACGAATCCCATGAACTCGCCATCGATGCCGACGCCACAATCGTCCAGTACCAGCGCGCCTCCAGCGGCTGCCTCTCGTATCTCGTCGTTAGCGGCGACGAGGCCGCGGTCGTCGATCCACTCCGACCGTTCGCCGACACCTATCACCAGGACGCGCGCACGCTGGGTGCGGAGATCACGGCCGCGCTCGACACCCACATCCACGCCGACCACATCAGTGGAGCCCGACGCGTCGCCGCAGGAACCGACGCGGAGGCGTTCCTTCCTGCATCCGCCGCCGAGCGTGGTGTCGACGACGACACTGCCTATTCGACGATCGAGGACGGCGAGACGATCGCCGTCGGCGAGACCGATATCGAGGCGTTTCACACGCCCGGGCACACGTCGGGAATGACCGCCTACCGGGTCGGGAACGCCCTGTTCGCCGGCGACGGTCTGTTCATCGAAAGCGTCGCTCGTCCCGATCTCGAAGCGGGAGCCGAAGGCACAGCCGACGCCGCAGAACAGCTCCACGAGACGTTGCACGAGCGTGTGCTGGAGCTTCCCGACGAGACCATCGTCGCTCCAGGCCACTTCAGCGGGAACGCCGAGGCCGACGACGGCACGTACACGGCTCGACTCGGCGACCTCGAATCCCGGATGGACGCACTCGGAATGGATCGTGCGGCGTTCGTCGATCTCGTCCAGTCGGATATGCCGCCACGACCGAGCAACTACGAGGCAATCGTCGCGACCAACCTCGGCGAACGCGAGCCGACCGACGAGGAGGCGTTCGCGCTCGAACTGGGCCCGAACAACTGTGCGGCGAGCCAGGACGTGCTGACGAGCGACTGATCGATGATCGAACAGTTCGACGTCCTGACGGTCATCGGACAGGCGTCGCTCGCGGGGCTGTTCCCCCGCGGGATCGGCCAGTACGCCATCGGCGGCGTCCTCATCGGGCTTGGGGTTTCGATCATCTACCTCGGAACAGCGATCACGCCGGGTGCGAGCACGTTCTTCGAGTCGACGCTGTCGTACGTCTCGACGATCCCGCGATTCAACCGGGCGAAATATCTCGCCACACGTGACTGGCGGCTCGTTTTCACGCTGAGCATGGTCGCCGGCGCGGCCGTCTACGCCCTCCTCTTCGGACAGGGTGGCTGGACGACCGACGTCCAGCCGTGGCGACTGCTCGGCGGTGGCGTCCTCGTCGGTGTCGGGACGCGGATCGGGAAGGGCTGTACCTCCGGCCACGGGATCAACGGGCTGGCGTCGCTGTCGCGGACCTCGTTCGCGAACGTCGCGACGTTCATGGCAGTCGCGATTGGGGCCGCGCTCTCGATGCAGGCGATCGGGGTGACGCCATGAGCGCGAGCGATACCCGTCACCCGCTGTTCGTGCCGCTGATCGCCGTCGGCGGATCGCTGTTCGGGTTCGGCCTCGCCTACAGCGGGATGGCGAGACCCGAGATCGTCCTCGATTTCCTCCAGTTGGAGGATCTCGGACTCCTCTTCGTGATGGGCGGAGCGGCGGCCGTCACTGGAACCGTCATCACGCTTGCGATGCGCCACCTCGACCGTGCACCGCTCACCGGCGATCCCTACGGCAAACGCGAGCGATCCTTCGACCGCAGCGTGCTCCTCGGCGGAGCGGTCTTCGGCGTCGGCTGGGGGATCTCGGGGCTCTGTCCCGGCTCGGCGTACGCCAGTCTCGGCATCGGGAACTACCCGATCCTACTCGGGATTGCCGGGATGTTCCTCGGTGCGTACGCTCAGGGCTACTGGCGCGCGTATCGACAGGAAACCGATAGAACGGTCACACCGAGCGACTGATCGTACCCGATTCGACTCCCAGATGATGCGAAACACCGAACACGAGCACGATATCGAATACGAGCACGACACCGACCGCGAACAGCTATCGTGGATAGAGGAGGACTCGTGAGCGACGACACACCCTTCGATCCAACCGGAGAGGTCGAGCGCCACATCGGTCGCGGGATGTTCGAGGAGGGGATGGGTCCCGGCTCGTCGATGGCCCATCTCTACCGCGGCGAGGTCCACCGGATGAAGTTCTGGCGCGAGCGCCTCGATCGAACGACCAACTGGGCCATCACGATCATGGCAGCGATCCTGACGTGGGCGTTCACGGGCAACAATCCCCACTACATCGTGCTGATCGGGCTGGCGATGATCACGGTCTTCCTCGTGATCGAGGCCCGTCGATACCGTGGCTACGACCTCTGGCGGTCGCGCGTGCGACTGATGCAGGAGAACGTCTTCGCGAACGCGCTCGATGCGTCCAAAGATATCAGTGACCCCCACTGGCGACGCGAGCTGAGCGAGGACTACCGCCAGCCGAAGATCAAGATCAGCTTCGAGGAGGCGCTCGCCCATCGCCTGCGCCGCGTATATCTGCCACTCATGGCCGTGCTCCTCGTCGCCTGGTTTATCCGGATCACTGCCTTCATGCAGGCAACCGGGTGGCCGGCGAGTGCCGCGATCGGTGCCATTCCCGGGGTCGTCGTAACCGGACTCGTCGCCGCGTTCTTCGTCGCTGCAACCGTAGTCGCCTGCCGACCGCGGACGTGGAAGGCGAACGGGGAGCTCCGACTGACCGACGTCGATGTCTGGGGCGACACCGAACAGTGAGCCGCTCCCTCGACGACAGGAGCTCGACCGTGATGGTCGTGTACAGTCGTGCGGAGCATGCACAACGTCTTTATTCGCGCCAGCCCTACGGGGCGTAACCAATGCCCGACTCGATGGCGGAGTATCTTCGTGCGGACATGGAGTGTGAGGGGCTCCTCGAATGTTTCCACGGTCTGACCGATCTCGACCGGGACTGCTTCGAAGTCGTCGTCAGTCATGACAACGCCCTGACTGTCGATGAGATCGCCGAGGAAGTCGACCGGGAACGCTCGACGGTGTATCGCTCGCTCCAGCGACTGCTCCAGGCGGGGTTCGTCCAGAAGGAGCAGGTCAACTACGAACAGGGTGGCTACTATCACGTCTTCCGGCCGACCGATCCCGATGTCGTCGCTGACGAGATGCAACGCATGTTGAACGACTGGTACGCGAAGATGGGGCAGCTCATCGGGGAGTTCCGGACGAAGTACGAGCCGTCCGATCAGCCCACGGCGGCCGTCGAGGGGTGAATCGATCGGTTCGTGTCCGGTGACGGATGCGGACGATCCGTTGCAGATCGACTGCCCAGCGGCTGTTGGATTCGTTCCGAAGAGTAGTCGTACCGTTCCGAGTCGACCCGGTACCTGCGGACTTTTATCACCCGCCATCCAACGCCGGCCATGCGCGTTGGCCTGGTCTCGGTCGGCGACGAACTCCTCGCGGGCGACACCGTGAACACCAACGCCGCGTGGCTCGGCAGCCGACTCACCGAGCGCGGCGCGACCGTCGAGCGGTGCGTCGTGGTGCCCGATCGGATCGAGACGATCGCCGAGGTCGTCACCGAGCTCCACGACCGCCACGACGCCGTGCTCGTCACGGGCGGGCTCGGGCCGACCCACGACGACCTCACGATGGATGCCGTCGCGCGCGCGTTCGATCGCGATCTCGAAGCAAGCGACGAGGCGATCGAGTGGCTCGCCGAGCACGGCGGCTACGAGCGCGCGGATCTCGCCGCGGGCACCGCAGACCTCCCGGCTGGCGCACGAGTGCTCCACAACGAGGCCGGGGTCGCGCCGGGCTGCGTGGTCGAGTCGGTGTACGTGTTTCCCGGCGTCCCAGCGGAGATGCACGCGATGTTCGAGACGGTCGCGGGGGAGTTCTCGGGCACAACCACCCACGTCGAGTGGGTCCACGCCGCCGAACCCGAGAGCGCGCTGCTCGATCGGATCGCCGCCGTCAGGGAGCGCTTCGACGTTACAGTGGGAAGCTATCCGGGCGAGCACGTCCGGCTCAAGCTCCAGAGCGACGATGCCGACGAGGCGTCGGCGGCGGCCGCGTGGCTCACGGAACGCGTCGACGTGGCGGAGCCAGCGGATAGAGATGGCGGAGCCGACGACGTCTCCGGAGAGTGATCGATCGATTCAGCGATAGAGATACGCCCACCACGCGACGACGAGGACGATTCCCGCGATCGTGACCGCGTAGCCGGCTCCGTTGATGATACCCGTCTGTACGTTCTCCTGAAGGAGGACGCCGATCGCGTTCATGCCGGACGCTTGCACGCCCGGGATTTAAGCGTTCCATCCGAGCGGGGAGCCCGATTCGAGCCCCATACTACCCGGGCCGGACGCCTTTTGCCGCCGCCGGCGGTAGCGACGGCATGCGACGAGTCGGCTTCGTGGTGAACCCCATCGCCGGGATGGGGGGCCGCGTCGGACTGAAGGGAACCGACGGCAAGGTCGAGGAGGCACGGGATCGGGGTGCGGAACCGCGCGCGCCAGGCCGCGCCCGCGACGCGCTCGCATCGCTCGCGACCCACGCGGCAGACGCGGGCGAGACGATCGAACTCCTCGCTGCCGGCGGCGAGATGGGCGCGTCGATCGTCCGCGACGCCGGCCTCGATTTCGAGTGCGAGGTCGTGACCGATCCTCCCACGGAGACGAGCGCCGCCGACACCCGCGAGGCCGTCCGCCGGTTCGTCGAGCACGTTCCGCCGGCGGCGGAACGGAACGGTCGAGCGGCGGAGCCGCGAGACGAAGGGGTCGACCTCGTCCTGTTCGTCGGCGGCGACGGCACCGCGGTCGACGTCGCCGAGACGCTCGAAGATCGGGAGAGTGACATCCCGATTCTGGGGGTGCCGGCCGGCGTCAAGATCTACTCCTCAGTCTTTGCGGTCTCGCCCCGCGCGGCCGGCCGGATCGCGGCGACGTTCGACGACACCGAGTCCCGCGAAGTGAACGACATCGACGAGGACGCCTACCGCGAGGGCGAGGTCCACACCGAGCTTCGGGCGATCGCCCAAGTTCCGATCGCCGAGGAGGTCCAATCGAGCAAACAGCTCGGCGGCGGTACCGTCGAAACGCTCGCGGCGGGGGTCGCGAGCGATGTAGAGCCGGGGACGACGTACGTCCTCGGCCCCGGCAGCACCGTCGGCGCGATCGAGCGCGAACTCGGGTTCGAGGGAACGCCGCTCGGTGTCGACGTCTGGCGTGCGGACCCGGCGGGGCCGGAGGCAGGCGAGTGGCCGACCGGCGAGGTGCTCGCCCGCGACGCGAGCGCCGACGAGATCCTCGACGTGCTCGGCGAGCGCGCAGTGATAGTCGTCTCGCCGATCGGCGGCCAGGGGTTCGTCTTCGGCCGGGGCAACCAGCAGCTCTCGCCGGACGTGCTCCGCCGCTCCGAAATCGAGATCGTGGCCTCGCGGCGCAAGCTCGACGACATCGGCGTGCTGCGGGTCGACACCGGGGACCGGGACCTCGACGACGAACTCCGGGGCTGGCGGAAGGTCAGGATCGGGCGGGTCGAGCGCCGGCTGCTGAAGGTGGTGTAGCGTTCGGCGGATGAACTAGTAGGCTGCCGGCTTCCTTTAGTGGCATAGGGAGAAGATTAAGGTGTGTGGGCGCGTCGACTCCCGACATGGTTGAGACGCGGAAGGTCCAGCGGTTGGGCCCCTCGACGCTGGCGATGACGCTGCCCGCGGAGTGGGCGTCGGCACACGACGTCGAGAAGGGCGACGAGGTGTCCCTCCGGACGAGCGGCAAGGGAACCCTCACGGTGATGTCCGAGTCGGCACAGACCGAGGAGTCGAAGGCGACGATCCACGCAGAGAACCTCGACGCGGCCGCGGTCGAACGCGCGATCGTCGCCCAGTACGTCCTCGGTCGGCGAGTGATCCACGTCGAGGTCGCGGAGGGCACGCTCGACTCCGAACACATCAACGCGGTCTACAACGCCGAAACCCAGCTGATGGGCCTCGGCGTGATCGAGGAGACCCCCGAACGCATCGCGATCCGGTGCTCGGTCGATCCCGAGGACTTCACGCTCGACAACCTCCTCGAGCGGCTCGAATCGACGGGATCGACGATGCGCGAGGAGGCCGTGAAGGCGCTCGCGCTCGGCAACCCCGACTTCGCCCAGCGCGCGCTGAATCGCGAGCGCCAGGCCAACAAGATCTTCGTCCTCCTCCTCCGGCTGATCTTCACCGCCTACCAGAACCCCAATCTCGCGCGGGCGGTGGGGCTCGACGATGGCTTCCCGCTCGTGGGCTATCGCGCGATCGCGAAGAACCTCGAACTCACCGCGGACAACGCCGAGGACATCGCGGACATCGCGATGGAGGCCCCGGGTCACAAGCTCGACGTCGACGACGCGACGGTGCGGCGCATCCGGGAGTTCACCGATCAGGTCGACGAGATCTCCGCGCTCGCGGTCCAGGCGGCAGTCGAACGCGACTTCGAGTGCACGATCGAGGTCCGGCGGCTGTTCGCCGAGATCAACGACCGCGAGAGCGAGATCCTCGACGACCTGCCCGAGATGGACAACGAGAGCCTGCTCCGGGTGCGCGAAGTGCTCGTCAGCCTCGCCAAGACCGCGGAGTACGCCGTCCGGAACGCCGAGATCGCGACCAACCTCGCGCTCAACGAGGAATCGGAACACACCACGATCCTGTAGTTCGGTCGTTCGGGCTCGCCTCCGCCGACCGGAACCCGCGTGTCAGCCGCCCGCTGTCGTCGTCCCCGCCGACGCCTGACGAGCGGCGACGATCCGCCCGTTCGGGTCCTCGACGAGCACCGTGTCGCCGCTGCTGTCGATCACCGGCGAGAAGAAGCCGGCGTAGCGCTCCGTTCCGGCGTCGTCACCCCGGCCGGTGTGGAGCGTGAGCGTGTCGCCCGGTTCGAGCACGTACCGGGAGAACGTGTAGCGCTGGCCGTCGTCGAAGTCCACGGCGTACCCGTCGAGATCGAGCGGGCGACCGCCCACGTTGCGGAGGACGACGATCTCGCGCTCGGCGTCAAGGCGGACGATCGTCAGCGTCGCCGGTTCGGGCGTCGGCGTCGGTGTGGGAAGCGGCGTCGCGGTTGCCGTCGGAGTGGGCGTTGCGGTCGCTGTGGGCGTCGGTGTCGCTGTCGCCGTGGTGGTCGATGTTGCAGTTGGGGTCGGGGCTTCGGTCGCGGTCGCCGTCGGCGTCGGCTCAGTCGGCTGTGACGTCTCGACGAGTGAGACGGTGGCGCGATCCTGCGAGTCCGTCGTCGGCGGTGTCGCCTCGCCGACCGGCGACGCCAGCTGCGAACAGCCCGCGAGCACGCCACACACGAGGACCACGACGATCGCGAGCCGCCGTTGCATGGTCGCCCCTCACGACCGAGGACACAATTACCTTTGCCGCCCCGTGGCTCCGGAGCGGTTCGGCGTGTCGGCACGAGTCCCTCCGCTCGTGGAGCCGATCGACCGTCGATCAGCCGTCGTCGAGCACGTCGGTCTCGATCGTGGTGTCGTATCCGAGCCCGTCGAGCGGGAGCCTCGCGGTCTCGCCGTCGGGGAGTTCGACCACGGCGGTGAGGTCGACCCGGAGATCGGTGCGCTGTCCCCGTTCGAGGTGTGAGACCCACCACTCGTCGAGTTCGCCGTTGTCGATGGTCACGTCCGCGCGTATCGTCTCCCGGCCCTCCGCGGGGATGGTGTACCCGCGAGCGGTGGTGCCGTTGCCGACGGTCACGTCGTTCATGGCGATCTCGTACTCGATCCGGGAGATCGGATACGGGATGGATTTCGGGTTCGAGACGACGATATCGCTCGATAGCGTCGTCGTCCCCTCGGTCACGTCGCCCCACGTCGCGCTCGTCCGATCGACGACGAGGACGGGATCGTCGATCAGCGGGAGGCTCGCGTTCACCGGGCGCGGCTCCGTCGAGTTGAACGCGTCGGTGATTCCGGTCTCGACGACTTCGGTCTCCCTGACGGTGGCGGTGCGGCCGAGCAGCGACGAGCGCACGCGTGCGGTCGCGACGAGACGCGTCCGCTCGCCGTTCCGGACGTGACTCGCCCACCACGCTGGAATCCGTCGATTGTCGATGGGGGTCGTGAGCCCGATCGTCGTGTTCCCCGTGGTGAGCCGGAACCCCTCCGTGGTGGCGGCCCCCATCTCGATCCCGTTCATCGCGATGGTGTGGCCGACCGTGGCGTTGCTGAGGCGGACGCCGACCGGGTTCGGGTTGGCGACGATCACGTCGGTCTCGGCGACGGTCGTGCTCGCGTTCACGCTCGCGAACCGGCTCTCGGTGGCGGCGACCGACGGTCGATCGACCACCCCGAACGCCACCGCGCCCGCGACGATCACGCAGAGAACGACGACGGCGAGCACGAGCGTCCGGAGCACGCTGCGGAGGCTCATCGGCGGGGTGATCGCCTCATTGGAGGAGTTCGGGCCGGCGGCAGCATAACCTCCGCGGCATGGAACCACCTAAGTCCCCGCGACCGATAGCGGTGGCATGGCCACCGAAACCGTCGGGACCGATCGCGGCGTGGGATTCGCGGTGCTGTTCGGACTGCTCGGCCTCGCTGGCGCGCTCGTGGCGTTCGCCGCGGCGCTCGCACACAGTCAGGTCGTCGCGGCGTGGGGCTTTGCGGCCGCGGTGCTCGCCGGGGCGATCCTCGTCGTGGGGATCCACCTCTCCGGGTGACGCCGCGCGGCCAGGCGTCGAATCGCTACAAAGGATTAAGGGCGTCACGACCGTAGTCTACGTAATGACCGACTTCACCGAGGAGGACCGCCGGATCCTCGCGTACCTCCACGACAGCGTCGCCCGTGGGGAGCGGTACTTCCGGTCGAAGAACATCGCCGACCAGCTCGGCCTGAGCTCGAAACAGGTCGGCGTTCGCCTCCCGCGGCTGGCCGAGCGCACCGAGGACATCGAGATCGAGAAGTGGGGCCGCGCCAAGTCGACGACGTGGCGCGTCTCGCCGGGCTGATCCCCGCAGTCGATCGGACAACTGCTCGACATCCCGAACGGTTCTCGTCGTCGTTCTTTCTTTCGAGTGAAGCAAATCGACCCGGATCTGTCTCGTCCCTTCGTTGCAAAACCGCTCACTCGTTCTCGACCCATCGGAGTCGAACGTCGCGGCAGTCGATCACCCCTCCATGCCGCTGAACGAGAGTCCCCCCTCGATGTAGCGCTGGGCGAACAGGTACACGAGCATGATCGGTGTCGCGAAGGTGAGCGCGAACGCGGAGAAGCGCGCCCACGGGATGGAGTACTCGCTGATGAGGGAGTACAGTCCGACGGGCAGGGTGTAGTTCTCGGTGCCGAGCAGGGTCTGGGCGACCACGAACTCCGTCCAGCCGGTGAGAAAGGTGAAGACGAACACCGTGGCGAGTCCCGCGGCCGAAAGCGGCAGGATGACCTCGGTGAGGACGCGCCACGGCGGCGCACCGTCGACGACGGCGGCCTCCTCGTACGAGACGGGGATGCCGTCCATGTACGTCTTCAGCAGCCACGTGTTGAACGGGACCGCGGTCGCCGCGTAGTATACCGCGAGCGCGAGCTTGCTGTCGTTGATGCCGAACTGGACGTAGACGGTGTACAGCCCGATCAACAGCGCGACGCCGAGCCCGCCGCCGACCTGGGTCATCAACACGTACACGAACAGCACCTTCCGGCGTAGGATGAACTCCCGGCGCGAGAGCGCGTACGCCGCCGGTACCACCAGCGTCATGGCAATGACGACGGTCGGGATCGCGACCGTGAGGCTGTTCCAGAGGAACCCCTTGAACCCCGAGGGGTTCTCGACGCCGTACTGTGAGACGTCGAGGACGACGAGTTCCGGCGTGTCGACGACGATGGCGAGATCGGAAACGGGGACGTTCAGGGAGACGGTGTACGCCGGAACGACGAGATCGCCGACGACCCAGAGGAACGGCTGCAGCGACGGGTTCTTCGGGAGCAGCGCCAGCCCGCCCGACGAGTAGATCGAGCCTCCTGAGCCGGAGAGCGCGGCCGTGAGGATCCAGTAGATCGGGAACAGCAGGAGGAGAACGACGAGCAGGGCACCGAGGGTCGCCCCGACCGTCTTCAGCGGTTCGAGGGGTGATATTTTGCCGCGTCTGACCCCCTGTACCGTGTAGGCCGCATCCCGGGCGGCCGCCAGCGGTCGGAGCGCGAGGCTCCGGGCGTCCCCTTTCAGCCGGCGACCGATTCTGGTGACGAGACTCACTGTTCGGCCACCCCGTCGGCGAGTCGCCCACGCTTGACGTTGAGCCACATGAACGCGCCGATGAACGCCACGGCGACGAGGCTGATCGCCGCGCCACGACCGTACTCGGCGAACGAGAGCGCCTCGCGGTAGCCGTACACCACGATCAGCTCGTTCGCGCGGGCGGGGCCGCCCTGGTTGAACACGAACGGAATGAGGAACTGCTGGAACGACGCCGCGGCGGTGAGGATCGACGCGAACAGCACGGGGCGTTTGATCGACGGCAGCGTCACGTGGACGAACCGCGAAACGTACCCCGCACCGTCGACTTTCGCCGCCTCGTGGAGCTCGCCGGGCACGTCTTGGAGCGCGCTCACCGTGATGATGACCATGAACGGGTACGCGAGCCACGCCTCCGTGATGTTGTACGCGAAGAAGGCCGACCAGCGACCGGAGAGCCACGAGATCGTCCCGAGATCGAGTGCGGAGAGTAACTGGTTCGCGAGCCCGAACTCGGCGGAGCTGAAGATGCCGCGCCACACCGTGACGGTGAAGATGGCGGGCAGCCCCATCGGCAGGATGATGAACGACCGCATGAGTCGCTTGCCGCGCACGCGGTCGCTGGTCACCACCAGAGCGATCCCGAGGCTGAGTCCGATCTTCAGCGCGACGCTGGTCGCGACGAACAGCCACGTGATCCCGAAGGAGTTCCAGAACTGGGGGTCGGTGAGGACGCTGACGTAGTTTTCGAGCCCCACGAACGTCGCCTCCCCGAAGGTGAGGACCGAGGCGGCCCCCTCGCCGGCGAACAGCGTCGCGGGCTCGGCGTTCGTCAGCGAGATCCCCACGAGATACACCACCGGGAACAGCATGAACGCCGCGAAGACGAACAGTCCAGGGAGGACGAACAGCAGGGAGACGTCGCGCTTCTCGAGGAACGGGATCGTCTCGATGCGGCGCGCGACACGCGAAACCGTGCTCACGAGTGGATCACTCCCAGTTGTTCTCGATGGTCGTTGCGGCCTGACTGAGGGCGGCCTCCGGGGCGGCATCCCCGTTGAACGCCTTGATGAGCGCGGTCTCCATCGCCGGCCAGACCTTGTTCATCTTCGGGTGGGTCGGCATCGGCGTCCCCCCTTCGACGGTCTTGGAGAACGCCTGGACCTCGCTCGGCAGCTCGTCGCTGCCGACGAGGCTCGACAGGACCGGGATGGATCCCTGGTCCTTCGCGAGTTTCAGCAGGTGGTCCTCGTTGGTGACGTACCACTCCACGAAGCTCCGCGCGGCGTTCGTCGCGGCGTCGTCTTGCTCCATCCCCTTCGAGAAATACCACATCGTGATCCCGGTGTAGGGGTTCGGCTCGCCGCCGTCGGGCGTCGGGAGCGTCGTGACCTCGTAGTTCACCCCTTTCTCGTTGAGTGTGGCGAGATACCACGGGCCGTTGATGGCAAAGGCCGCGTTGCCCGCGGCGAAGGCGGCCGCCTGCGGCTCGTACTTCGGGTCGTTCGGCATGTACGGCTTGAGGTTTTCGAGCGCGAACTCGAGCCCACGGACGGTCTCTTCGCTGTCGACCCCGAGCATCGGATCCTTGTCGGGGTCGAAGTAGTACCCGCCGAACGACTGGAGCCACGCGCTGGTGAAGTACGGGTCGAACGGGTAGCTCAACCCGTACGTGCTGTTGTCCGGGTCGTGGTGTTCCTCCATCACCGAGACCATCTCCGACACCGACGTCGGGGCCTCGTCGACCATGTCGGTGTTGTAGATCAGCGTCACCGTCTCCGCCGAGTGGGGGAGACCGACGACGTTGTCCTCGAACTGGACGGCCCCCGCGGCCGCGCTCGTGAACGTATCGAGATTCACGTCGAGTGCGTCGCTCCCATCCACGACGAACCCGCGCTGGAAGTAATCGCCGACCCAGTCGTGCGCCCACTCGAAGGTCTGTGGCCCCTGGCCGGCGGGGACCGCGCTCGTGGTCTTCTTCTCCAGATCCGAGATGTCCGCACCTTCGATCGTGTGTTCGGACTGTTCGTTGAACGCCTGCATCGCGCTCTTCCGGGCGGGGATCTCGGGTTTCGGGAGCGAGTACCACGCCTTCGCGGTGCCGGCCGGGCCCGACGACTGGGTGTCGCTGCCCCCGGTCCCACCGGCGGAGTCGTTGGTTGCGTCACCGGACGAGGCGTTGCCGCCGGCGGACGAGCCATTGCCGCCGCCGGACCCCCCACCGCCGTTCTGTGTCCCGTCCCCGGATCCCTGTTGCTGGGCACTGATGCAGCCCGCGACGGCCACCAGGGCGCTCGTCCCACCGATCCGCTTCAGCAGCGTTCTGCGATCCGTTGTCATGGTGAACGTTGGATGAAAGAGTCGTTCACGTCTTAACTCTTTGGGGATGTGACCGACCCGCACAGTAGCGGCAAGGACCGGTTCCGCGGGCGTTCGGCGAGGGTCGCTCAGCGCGCGCTCGAAACGGGGAAAGCGGACGGCGGGACGCCTCCGGGACGACCGAATACAATTTGGGACGAAATTTCACCTCGCATATTTCGTTGGGAGGGGAAGAACTATGTGCGTTCGTCCGTAGACTGCAGCGAATGGCAACCGTCACGCTCGACACCCTCAGAAAGGAGTTCGACAGCGGACGCATCGTCGCGGTCGACGACGTCTCCCTCGATGTGGCGGACGGCGAGTTCGTCACGGTCGTCGGACCGTCGGGCTGTGGGAAGTCCACGACGCTCCGCATGATCGCGGGGCTGGAGGGACCGACGTCGGGGCGGGTGCTGATCGACGGCGAGGACGTCACCGACGTTCACGCGCGTCGCCGCGACGTGGCGATGGTGTTCCAGAACTACGCGCTGTACCCCCACAAGACCGTCCGGCAGAACATGGCGTTCGGGCTCCGGATGAGCACCGACCTCGGGAGCGACGAGCGCGACGCGAAGGTCGACGAGACGGCGGCGATGATGGGGATCGAGGACCTGCTCGACGACCAGCCGGGCGAGCTCTCGGGCGGCCAGAAGCAGCGGGTCGCGCTCGGGCGGGCGATCGTGCGCGAACCCGACGTGTTCCTGTTCGACGAACCACTCAGCAATCTCGACGCGAAGCTCCGCACGAGCATGCGCACCGAGATCCAGCGCCTCCAGGAGGAGCTGGGAACCACGGCGATCTACGTCACCCACGACCAGGAGGAGGCGATGACGATGGGCGACCGGCTCGCCATCCTGAACGGCGGCGTCCTCCAGCAGACCGGCACGCCGAAGGAGGTGTACGCGAACCCCGAGAGTGAGTTCGTCGGCGGGTTCGTCGGCTCGCCGTCGATGAACGTCCTCGACGTCACCGTCGAGCGTACCGACGACGGCGTCACGCTCGCGAACGAGGGCCGGTTCGCGTACGCGCTGGGCGGCGACCGCGGCGAGCGCGTCGCCGCGACCGACGCGACGACCGCACGGCTCGGGATCCGCCCCGAGAACGTCCGCGTGACCGACGATCGCGAGGGGATCGAGACGACCGTCGAGGTCGTCGAACCGATCGGGAGCGACAACTACCTCTACCTCGATCTCGGAGAGGACTTCATCGCTCGCGTCGACTCGGACGTCGAACCGGAGACCGGCGACACCGTCCGGGTGACGTTCGACGAGAAGGACGTCCACCTGTTCGACGCGGAGAGCGGCGACTCGCTGCTGTCGGGAGACGAGGAGCCGGCGGTCGTCACGGCCTGAGGAAGGAGTTCAGTCGTTCGCCGCGACGGCCGACCGTTCGAACATGGAGTACCGATCGAGGAGTGCGACGGTCGCGAGGCGCAGTGCGTGCGACCAGCCGAGCGGCGTCGCGCTGTCGGGCGTGCCGTCGTCGAACACCTGTTCCGGGAGGTAGCCGCTGTCGAGCGCGAGCGGCCCGTCGGGGAGGACGAGCCCGAGCAGCTCCCGGGCCAGCGCGGCGAGGCGGTCGGCGCGGTCGTCGTCGCGCTCTTCGAGCATCGCGGCGAGCGTCCCGGCGGCGTGCGCCCCCCACGCCGTCGAGACGGTCCAGATCTTCTCGCCCTCCTGATCGCGCCGTCGCCACGCGTCGCCCTCGTAGCGAACCAGGCCGGCGATCGCTCCCGAACCGGGGTCGCGACGGAGCTCGTCCACGACCCCTGTGACGTGCGAGACGAGCCGATCGAGACGAGCCTCCTTGACGTCGCCGATCCGGGCGTACGCGCGGTGAGCACCGACGAGCGCGAACGTCGCGGAATCACACCGTCGGTCGAGGTCGCCGGCGTCGTCGTGGTCCGCGCCGTACTCGCGCAGGGCGTAGACGCCGCGCTCCGCACACCAGAGATCGCCCACGCCGTCGTACACCGCAGCGGCACGATCGGCCGCCCGGTCGGCGAGCGGGCCGTCGGACGCGGCCACGGTCGAATACGCTTCGAGGAAAGTGGCCGTGGTGTGGGTGAATCGCCCGGTCATGTCCTCCCACGCGTTCTCGCCAGCAATTGGCCGGCCGTCGGCAGCGAGGTCGGCGTCGAGTGCGTCGAGCGCGCGCTCCAGCACGTCGTGGTGGGCCGCGTCGTGCGTCGCGAGGGCCGACACGACGCTCGCGGTCTGGTCGGCCTGGTAGTCGTCGCGCTTGTCCGTTTCTAGTCGTCCGTTGGCCCAGCCCGGGGCGAGCGTGCCGTCGAACGCCCAGACGCGGTGGGGCCACGTCCCGTCGTCGAGCTGGGTCTCGGCGTAGGCCCTCGCGCTCCGGGCGTGCCAGTCGTCGAGCCCGAGGTCGAACTGGTGGTCCGCGTTACGGAGGAATTTCGAGATCGCGGCGTCGTCGCGGAACCACGCGTAGCCGTACCCCCCCGAATGGGTGTAGTACGGGTCGAACTCCGGGCCGGCGATCCGGAGCCCCGTCCGTCCGGTGAGCATGGCGAGCACCCGCAGATCCGTCCCGATCGCGTCGGCGTGGGGGAGTCCGGTGGCGACGGACGCGCCGGCTCGTCGGGTCGCCGCGTCTTCGAGCGCGGCGGCGTCGTACTCGTTCGCGGTCGCCCGGACCTCGTCGAGTGCGGTCTCGCGCGATCGGTCGGCACGGCTCGTCACCAGGCTCGCGAGCGTCGCCGTCCCGCCCTCGGTCGGCAGGACACAGCGGACATCGCCACCCAGCACGTCCTCGCCGGAGGTCTGTTCCCCCTCTGTCTGGGGATACTCGATCGGCGTCCCGTCGAGGAGCGTCGCGACGTCGCCGAAGCCCGACCCACGAATCGCGTCGAACCCGGTGGCGCTCGCGAGGTAGTCGGCCTCCGCGGCGTGGTACAGTTCGACCGCGTCGCCGTGGTGGAGCTGGCCGATCCGGGTGTCGCGGCCGTCCGGAGCGAAGCCGACCGCGGCGACCACGTCGAGCGACTCGTCGGCCTCGCTTACGTCGACGCGAGTGACGTGACCCTCATCGAGCGTGAGGTCGTACTGCGTCACCCGGCCGTGGTCGGTCTCGTGTACCGTCACGACGAGCGTCGTGTCGCCGTCGTAGCGCTGGATGCTTCGCGCGGCGTCGAACCACGTCGTCGCGGCGTTCTCGCCAACTGGCCTGACGCCGAGTCGGGAGCGAACGATCCCGGTCAGCCCCACGAGCGGGTAGCTGAAGTCCCGGATCGAGCCGTCCCCGTCGACGTGGACGAGGCGTCCGTCGGAGCCCGAAAAGTGTCCGGTCGTCGTCCGACGCTCGCCGGGAAACCGGGTGGCGTCACCGTGATGACGTCTGTGGTCGTCGAGCGCGTCGCGAAGCTGCATTGGGTGGACCTCTCGCCCAGCACGTAATAACTTTGTTGTAATTGTAGTTCACTCGTCGTCGGATCGAAACGGTGAAACGGATCGGTGGCGACCCGGGAGTGTGCACCACCCCGGCCCACCGCGATTCCTCCACGTCGGCGAGTCGGTCGAGCTGGCCCCGCGCGACCCGGATCCGTCGGCGGCGTACGCGTGGCAGGTCGTGGATCGACCCCCGGCGAGCACGGCGTCGATCGACGACGGTGCGGTCGTCCATCTCGCGCCGGACGTTCCCGGCATCTACCGCGTCGAGTGCGACGCCCCCGACGGCACTCACACGCAGACCGTGCGGGCGTTCCCGGACCCCCGCCGCGAAGCGCGCTTCGGCGTGACTGCCGACGAGGTGGACGGGGATCTCGACGGGATCGGCCACGCCGCCGTGATCGGGCAGTTCAACGACTTCACGATGGGCACCCACCGGGCCGAGCGCGAGGGCGATACGTGGACTCTCGACGCGGCGCTGCCGCCAGGCACCCACGAAGCGATCTTCGCCTTCGACGACGCGTTCGACCCACACGCCACGAGCGAGGTCACGGTCGAGGGGGCCGGCCGGCCTCGCGTTCGTCTGGACGGCCGGTACGAGGACGACGCGGTCGTCGTGACCGCGACCGCCGACGCCGCTCCCAACGGAGGGGAGCCGAGCGTCGAGTTCCACCTCGACGATCGCGACGCTCTCACGCGCGACGCGGTGACCGTCGACGGCGAAACGCTGCGTATTCCTCTCGATGACCTCCCCGAACTCGCACGCGTCCACGCCGTCGCCGTCGCCGAGCGACACAGTATCGCCGACACGTTGACAATCCACGCCGAGCGCACTGGGGGGACGGTGAACGATGTCTCCGTCGACCGCCCCGCCGATCCTCCAGAATGGGTCCGCGACGCGACCATCTACGAGATCTTCGTCCGCGAGTTCGCGGGCGAGACCGTCGACACCACCTTCGAGGAGATCGAACGGCGGGTCCCCTACCTCGAATCGCTCGGGATCGACGCCGTCTGGCTCACGCCGGTCTGTGAGAGCCCCACGCGCCACGGCTACCACATCACCGACCTGTTCGACACCGCCGCGGACCTCGGCACTCGCGAGGCGTTCGCGTCGCTGGTCGAGCGCCTCCACGCGGCCGACATCAGGGTGATCTTCGACCTCGTGATCAACCACACTTCGCGGGACCATCCGGCGTTCCAGCTGCAGCGCGCGGGCGTCCCCGCGTACGCCGACCACTACGAGCGGATCCCGGCCGAGCGGGACACGACGGGCATCGACTGGGCCGGCGACGACGCGCCGGGCCACTACTTTACCTGGGACCGGATCCCGAACGTGAACTACGACTCGCTCGCCGTCCGGCAGTGGATGCTCGACGTCGTCGAGGAGTGGGCCCCGCTCGTCGACGGGTTCCGGTGCGACGTGGCGTGGGGCGTCCCCCACGGGTTCTGGAAGGAGGTCCGCAAGCGTCTGAAGGCCCGCGACGAGGAGTTCCTGTTGCTCGACGAAACCGTGCCGCGCGACGCCGCCTTCCGGGAGAACGAGTTCGACGTTCACTACGACACCGACCTCTATGGCGCGCTGCGCGACGTCGGCACCGGCGACACACCGGCGTCGACCCTTCTCGACGCACTCTGCGACTCGCGTCGGCACGGCTACCCCGACGAGGCAGTCCACATGCGCTACGTCGAGAACCACGACGAGGACCGCTACGCCACCGAATGCGACGACGGCAGCCTGCGGCCCGCCGCGGCCGCGACGTTCACGCTGCCTGGCGTGCCGATGATCTACTACGGCCAGGAGCGTGGCGTTCCCGAGCAGCGCGGGACGATGCGGTGGCACGACGGCGACGCCGCCCTGACCGAGTTCCACCGCCGACTCGTCGCGCTCCGAAGCGAACGGCCGGCGCTCCGTGCGCCCGGCGTCGAACCCGTTGCGTGTGACGTCCACACCGGCGATCCCGAGCGCGTCGTCGCCTACGAGCGCGGCGGCGGGGACGACCGGCTGGTGGTCGTCCTGAACTTCGGCAGCGAGCCAGCGACCGTCACGCCCGAACGGGCCGTCGATCCGACCGATCAGCTCGGCGGATGCGACGTGAGCGCCGACGACGGGCTCCGGGTTCGTGACGTCGTCGTGTGCCCGACACGGTGATCCGCAACGTCCAAACCACCGACGCCGGACGAACGCGGGACGTTACCGGACGTTGTAAATATCACCCCCGATAACCGAACTCGCATGAGCGGGTCGTCGCTGGAGGAGCTGTTGGGGCGGTTCGGGTTCTCGGGCAAGGAGATCGATACGTACCTCGCGATCTTGGAACAGGGTGAGGCGAAGGCGAGCGTCGTCGCCGACGAGGCGAACGTCTCCAAGCGCCACGTCTACAGCGTCGCGGAGACGCTCGCCGAGAGGGGGTTCGTCGAGGTCAACGACCACGTCGTGCCGACGACGATCAGAGCGAACCCGCCGGAAAGCGTCGTCGACACGCTCGCCGACGACCTCGACCGGATGGAACCCGCGCTCGAATCCCGGTTCTCCGAGGCGGCCCCGCGCTCGGAGAGCTTCGAGGTCGTCAAATCGCGCGTCACCGTGATCAAGCGGGTCGCCGAACTGCTGGATCGGGCCGACGTGGAGGTGACGCTCGCGATCCCCCATCGACTGCTCGACGACGTCGCCGCCGAACTCCGCGACGCCGTCGAGCGCGGCGTGCTCGTCGTCCTGCTCGTCTCCGGCGTGGACCCGAACGACGACCTCGCGGTCGACGGCCTCGCCTCGGTCGTTCGCGCGTGGGATCAGCCGACGCCGACGATCCTCGCCGTCGACCGGGAGCTGGGGCTGGTCGTCCCGCCCGAGATGCTCTCGCGAGCCAACAGCTCCGCCCGAGCGATCGTCTTCGCCCAGGAGCAGCTCGGGCCGGTGATCGTCGGCTCGTTCCTCGGGAACTACTTCCCGATGGCGACCGAGATCCACGCCACCGACCCCGCGACGCTGCCGGCGACGTACGAGGACTTCCGCCACGCCGTCCTCCAGGCGACGCTTCACAGCCGCACCGGCTCGGCGGTCCGCGCGCACGTCACGGGCCGGTCGCTCCACGACGACGACGGCCCGACCGAGCTCGACGGCGTCGTCGTGGACATCCGCCAGTCGCTGCTCGACCCGGCGAGCAGCTCCTTTCCCGTCGAGAACACGCTCGTCGTCGAAACCGACGACGGCACGTACGACGTCGGCGGCCTGGGCGCGTTCGTCGAGGACTTCGAGGCCGCCGCGGTGGAGCTGCGACCGATCGAATCGACGGACTGACCGCCGGCGTTCGCTCGCGGCTGGCGTTTCGCCGGTCGGCGGACTTTTATCCGACCACCTCCTTCTCCCGATATGACTGTCCGGGTCGAACGCACCTTCGAACTCGAAGCCTCGCCCGAGCGCGTCTGGGAGTTCATCGCCGACCCGGCGAAGCGCGCGCGCCCGATCAGCGTCGTCGAGTCCTTCGACGTCCACGACGACACCCACGCGACGTGGCACATCTCGCTCCCGATCCCGCTCGTCAGCCGGACGATCGCGGTCGAGACCGAGGACACCGTTCGCGAACCCCCCGAGCACGTCGAGTTCGTCGGCCGCTCGCGCGTGATGCGTGTCGTCGGCGAACACGACCTCGAACCGCTCGACGGCGGCGGCACGCGACTCAGGAATCGCTTCACCGTCGAGGGCAAGATGCCTGGCGTCGAGCGCTTCTTCAAACGCAATCTCGACGGCGAACTCGACAACCTCGAAACGGCTATCCGGAACGAGGTCGAACTCGAGGCCTGATGGAACTCGCGCTCGCCCAGCTCCAGGTTGTGGCCGGCGACGTCACCGGCAACACGGAGCGGGCGCTGGCCGCGATCGAGGACGCGGCCGCGGCGGGTGCGGAGCTCGTCTGTCTGCCCGAGATCTTCACCGTCGGGTACTTCGCGTTCGACGAGTACGAGCAGTGTGCAGAATCGCTCGCCGGGCCGACGCTCGACACGGTGGCCGACGCCGCGAACGATCACGACGTGGCCGTGCTCGCGGGGAGCATCGTCGAGGACCTCGCGGCGAGTGCGGCCGACGGAATCGCGACGCCTGCCGAAAGCGGCCTCGCGAACGCCTCCGTCCTGTTCGATCGATCGGGCGAGCGTCGGGCGATCTACCGGAAACACCATCTGTTCGGGTACGACTCGGCCGAGGCCGACCTGCTCGTGCCTGGCGAATCGCTCGGCGTGGCCGAGATCGAGGGATTCACCGTCGGGATGACGACGTGTTACGACCTCCGCTTTCCCGAACTCTACCGCGATCTCGCCGCAGCGGGCGCGGATCTGATCCTGGTCCCGAGCGCGTGGCCGTACCCCAGAGTCGAACACTGGCAGCTCCTCCCGCGAGCGCGGGCGATCGAGAACCAGGTGTTCGTGGGGACTTGCAACGGCTCCGGAGTTTTCGACGATACAGCACTCTGCGGCCGCTCGACGGTGTACGATCCGTGGGGCGACGTACTGGCCGAGACCGGTGACGCGCCAGCCATCGTCACCGCCGACATCGACCCTGGCCAGGTCGAGACGATCCGCGAGGAGTTCCCGGCGTGGCGCGACCGGCGACGATAGGCGGGAAACGAGAGGTTTATGCGGCGCACGCACCTCGTCTCAAGCGCCGGTACGTGACGCTTTTCTCGTCGCAGCCGGCACCAACGCGCCCGCCACCGCCGCGCCCACCGCACCCCCACCCCGTTTCGTTCGACCGCTCGACACTCGCGTAGCTCCGGTGGTGTCGCTCCGATCGGTGTGCCAAAAATCGAGTGTAGCCGTTGGTCCGCCGCTCAGTCCTCGTCGGTCGTGATGTCGGCCGAAAGGCCCTGCGCCATCTGGATACCCTCCGAATTGTTGAGCGTCCAGGCGGTGCGCTCGGTGACGGCTTCGATGACCTCGCGTGCGCTTGGGTAGCCGTTGCCCGACTTCTTCACGCCGCCGAACGGGAGGTGGACCTCCGCGCCGATGCAGGGGAGGTTGCCGTAGGCGAGCCCGATCTCGGCGTTGTCGCGGAAGTAGTTGATCTCGCGGTAGTCCTCGGAGATGATCGCACCGGCGAGCCCGTACTCCGTGTCGTTGTGGAGTTCGACGGCGTCCTCGATATCTCCGGAGTACTTCAGGAGCGCGACGTGCGGGCCGAAGACCTCCTCGTGGGTCACGCGGAGGTCGTCCTCGGGATCGGCCTCGTAGACGAACGGTCCGACCCAGTGACCGTCCTCGTGGCCGTCGGGAATCTCGTCGTCGTCGAGATCCGCACGATCCACGAGCACGTTCACGTCCTCGTCACGCGCGAGGTCGTTGTAGCCCGTGACCTTCTCGGCGTGCTCGGGCTCGATCAGCGGCCCCATGAACGTGTCTTCTTCGAGGGGGTCGCCGACCGCGACGTCCTCGGCGACGTCGACGAAGCGCTCCTTGAACTCGTCGTAGCGGTCCTCGTGGACGAGGAGTCGCTCCGAGGAGACACACCGCTGGCCGGTGGTCTTGAAGCTCGACATGACGGCCGAATGCACGGCAGTGTCCATGTCGGCCTCGCTCGTGATCACGACGCCGTTCTTGCCGCCCATCTCACACGCCGCGAGCTTGCCGGGCTGGCCGCCGACCTCGCCGGCGATCTCCTGGCCGACCTCCGCCGACCCCGTAAACAGAACGGTGTCGGTGCGGTCGTCGTCGACGATGGCCTCGCCGGCGTCGCCGTAGCCCTGGACCATGTTGAACACGCCCTCCGGAATCCCGGCGTCCTCGAACATCTCGGCGATGACCTGGCCGCACCACGGGGTCTGCTCGGCGGGCTTCCAGACGACGGTGTTCCCTTCGACCAGCGTGACCGCCATGTGCCAGAACGGGATCGCGACCGGGAAGTTCCACGGCGAGATACAGCCCACGACGCCACGGGGGCTCCGTCGCATGTAGGCGTCCTTGCCGGGGATTTCGGACGGCACGACGTCGCCGTGGGGATGGCGGGCGTTGCCGGCGGCCCACTCGACCATGTGCCACGCCTCGGTCACGTCGGCCTTCCCCTCCGAGATCTCCTTCCCGCACTCCTTCGTGACGACCTCGCCCAGCTCCTCGTGGCGATCCCGGAGCTCGTGGTAGATCTCCCAGAGATACTCCGCGCGGTCGATGTACGACAGCGCGCTCCACTCCTCGAAGGCTTCGTCGGCGGCCGCGAGCGCACGATCGACATCCGCGTCGGTGCCGCGCTGGAACTCGCCGAGCGTCTCGCCCGTCGCGGGATTGATGCTCTCGAACGTCTCCGTCCCCTCGCCGTCGGTCCATTCGCCGTCGACGTAGTGTTTCGACGGCTCGCTGAGTTGCTGGCTCATCTCGGCAAGAATTGCGCGGGCCGGGTACAAAAGCGTCGCGCTGTTCACATCGGAACCGACGGGAGACGGAGACTTGCAGCCTCACCGAAGGCCGGGAATCCGCTTCATCGCGCGCAGCGCGGCCGTCATCCCCTTCACGTAGAGATGCTCGGGAACACCAGGTGGCGCGGCGAGCGGGGCCACGCGCTGTTCGGCCACCGTCTGTGATTCGGTGTACTTCAGGATCCCCTCGCGGCCGTGTCGACGGCCGAGCCCCGACTCCTTCATCCCGCCCATCGGCGCGTCGATCGATCCCCACGCCGCGACGTACGCCTCGTTGATGTTGACCGTGCCACACTCGATCCGCTCGGCGACGGCGTGGCCGCGTTCGCTGTCCTCGGTCCAGACGCTCGCGTTCAGCCCCCGATCGGAGTCGTTCGCCCGCTCGATCGCTTCCTCCGTGCTCTCGAACTCGTACAGCGACACGACCGGGCCGAACGTTTCCTCGTCGGCCACGGTCATCTCGGGCGTCACGTCGGCGAGCACCGTCGGCTCGTAGAAGTACGGCCCGACGTCCGGGCGCGCCTCGCCGCCGGTGAGCACGGTCGCGCCCTTTTCGCGCGCGTCCGCGACGTGGGATTTCACCTTTGCCAGCTGGTCGGCCGACGCCAGCGAACCGACGTCGGAGCCGTAGTCGAGGCTCGTGCCGAGATCGAGGTCCCCGACGGCCGCGACGAACCGCTGCTCGAACTCGTCGCGGACACTCGTGTGAAGGTAGAACCGTTCGAGCGAGATGCAGAGCTGTCCGGCGTTGGTGAACGCGCCGCGGATCGCGCCCTCGGTAGTTCTCCCGAGGTCGGCGTCGTCGAACACGATGAGGGGGTTCTTCCCGCCGAGCTCCATCGAGCACTTGGTGAGGTTCGCGCCGGCCTGCTGGGCGACCGTCTTGCCCGTCTCGGTGCTGCCGGTGAACATCAGGAAATCCGCGTTCTCGATCAGCGGCGGGCCGATCGTCGAGCCGTACCCGGTGACCACCTGAAGCACGTCGTCGGGCAGACCAGCCTCGCGGAGGAGTTTGACCGCGAGCAGCGCAGTGAACGGCGTTTCCTCGGCTGGTTTCAAAACGACTGAGTTGCCCGCGAGCAGCGCGGGGATCGCGTCCGAGACCGCGAGCGTCAGGGGGTAGTTCCACGGCGCAATGATCCCGACGACGCCGACCGGGTGGTGGTGTTCCGTGGTCTTCGTCAGCAGCGGCAACGCGCCCGTCCGCCGGCGGGATGCGAGGTGGTCCTCGCCGTGGTAGGCGTAGTACCGGCTCGTGATGGCGACGTCGAGGGCCTCCTCGTAGGCTGCGCGTCGACTCTTGCCACTCTCGCGCTGGACGAGATCGAGGAGTTCGTCCTGACGGTCGAGCACGAGATCGTGATATCGCTTCAGTACTGCCGCACGCTCCTCGAACGAGCGGTCGGCCCACGACTTCTGGGCGTCGGTGGCGCGCTCGGTCACCTCGATCACGTCGGACTCGGTGTGGGCCGGGACCGAGCCGAGCGTCTCGCCGGTGTAGGGCGCTTCGACGGTGATCGCCTCGGGCTCGATCGTGTCGCTCGGCAGGCCTTCGAGCAGTTCGGCGAACTCGCCTGCTCCCGTCGGCCGCGTTCGCATCGATTCGGTCACGTTCGTCGAACGGGTGCGAACGGGGTATAGCTATCGCCGACCGATGACGACGAGCGGGCTACGTCGCGCGTTTCTCGATCTCGCCGCGGAGGAGTGCGGCGTCGAAGTCGTGGTCCGGGCGCATGTTGATGAAGTCGACGAACTCGCGGGCGGCGAGCAGATCGTCGACGTCGTAGTGTTCGGTGGCTGCGTCGACCGCCGTGCGCGCCCCGACCAGGGGTTCGAGCGCCGCGAGCCCACAGGCGAGGTCGTACGACCGCACGTCGGCGGCGGCGTCCCTTCGCACGCTCGTCGCGTCGATGACGTACAGTTCGCCGTCGGCGACGAGGACGTTCTCCGCCCGGAGGTCGCCGTGGCCGAGTTCCGCCGCGTGCATCCGCGCGAGCACGCCGAAGACGTCGGGAGCGAGCGTGCGTGCCTCCGCGCCCGAGAGCGCGTCGAGCGTGCGGAACGCGGGAAGGTACTCGAATACGAGCACGCCGAACTCCTCGTGGGCGAACGCTTCGAGCGGCTCGGGCGCGTTGACACCGATCTCGCGCAGCCGGTGGGTCGCGTCGCGTTCGTGCTCCGCCATCTCGACCGGGTCCGCGAAACGTTCGAAGAATCCTTCAGTACCGCTCGAAAACGCGCCGAGATTTCGGCCCGTGGTGAGCAGCCCGTGGACCAGCGCGTTCTGTGGCGTGATGACCTTCACGAACCACCGCTCGTTCAGGACACAGGGCGTCGAGAGCCAGTTGTCGGCGTCGAGGCGGTCGATCCGCTCGACCGATGCGCCGTAGCGCGCCGCGACCGCCTCACAGACGGCTTCGAGTCGCTCGGAGGCGACATCGCCCCGGATGAATCGTCGAAACGCCACACGCGAATCGAGAGCCTCCTCCGTCTTTTCACTATCGCCCACCTTTTTACTTCGTCGGGTGCGCTCGCTCGTTTCACTCGCTCGCCCACCACTCCTCGCAAAAAGGTGGATCAAAAACTCCCGCTCGCTCGGTCCTGCGGACCTCGCTCGCGGTGCGATTGCTGATGCATTCCGTACCCGTACCCGCAGCCGCACAGCACCGCCGAAGCCCTCGGCGCTCGCTACGCTCGCGCCTCGCCCTTCATCCACCAGGACCGCACCGCAGCCGCACCGCCGCCACCGCACCGCAGCCGCTGCCACACCGCGCTCGCAATCGTTGCCGGGAGTTTTTATCCTCGTGCCGCCGTAGGGAGCGCATGGATTTCGAGCTGCCCGACGAACACCGGATGATGCGCGACACGGTGCGGGACTTCTGCGAGGACGAGATCGAGCCGATCGCCCAGGAGATCGAGGACGAACACCGCTATCCTGCCGAGATTTTCGACCAGCTCGGCGACCTCGACGTGATGGGCGTCCCGATCAGCGAGGAGTACGGCGGCCTCGGCGGCGATCAGCTGATGTACGCGCTGGTCTGTGAGGAACTCGGCCGGGTCTCGGGCTCGATCGGGCTCTCCTACGCCGCCCACGTCAGCCTCGCCTCGAAACCCCTCGAACTCTTCGGGACTCACGAGCAGAAAGAGCGGTGGCTCCGGCCGCTCGCGGAGGGCGAACACATCGGCGGCTGGGCGCTGACCGAACCCAGCAGCGGCAGCGACGCGAGCGACATGGACACCCACGCCGAGAAGGAGGGCGACGAGTACGTGCTGAACGGGACCAAACAGTTCATCACGAACGCCAGCGAGGCCGGCTCCGTCCTCGTGAAGGCCGTCACCGATCCCGAGGCAGGCTACGACGGCATCTCGACGTTCATCGTCGATCCCGCCGACGACGGGTTCGAAGTCACGACGATCTGGGACAAGATGGGGCTCAACGCCTCACCGACCTGCGAGATCCAGCTCGACGACGTCCGCCTTCCCGAGGATCGACTGCTGGGCAACGAGGGCGACGGCTGGGATCAGACCAAAAAAACCCTCGACGGCGGCCGGATCTCGATCGCTGCCCTCTCCGTGGGACTTGGTCAGGGGGCCTACGAGGCCGCCAAATCCTACGCCACCGAGCGCGAGCAGTTCGGCCAGCCCATTTCGGAGTTCGACGCGGTTCGGAACAAGATCGTGGCGATGGATCGGAAGATCGAGCGCGCGCGCCTCCTGACTCACAAAGCCGCGACGAAGTACGACGCCGGACAGGACGTCAACCGCGAGAGCGCGCTCGCGAAACTCGACGCGAGCGAGGCCGCCCGCGAGATCGCCGAGGACGCGGTCCAGGTGCTCGGGGGGTACGGCTACACCACCGACTTCGCGCCCCAGCGCTTCTACCGCGACGCCAAACTGATGGAGATCGGCGAGGGAACCTCCGAAATCCAGCACCTCGTCATCGGGCGCGAGCTCGGCTTGTAGGTCAGTCGCTGTCTCTGTCGCCGGCGAGCGCCCGGGCGATCGCGGCGGCCGCGACGCTCCCGATCCCGCCCAGCGCTGCGAGCGCGCCGAAGCCCGGTCCGCCGGCGTTGCTCGCGGCGTCGCTTCCGTTTTTCGTCCCCGAACCGTTTGCTGTCTCCGCGCCTCCCGCTGTCGACTTCGTTGCGGGCGATCCCCTTGCCGCCGATCCCGTCGTGGACGATCCTTCCAATGTCGATCCCGTCGTGGGCGTCTCCGGAACCAGCTTCCGCACCTGGCCGGTCGTCGTCGAGGGATCGACGCCGAGCACGTCGGTCGTGAGCGCGTAGCACTCGCCCGCCGCGTCCTGGCCGATCCCGAGGAGGTAGGCATCGAGTGATCCCTCGGGACCGCCCTTCACCCGGAGTTCTTCGAGCGACCATGCCCCGCCGTCGTCCCCCGTGGCGGGCGGCGTCGCGGCGAACAACGACCCGCGTGGCTCGCCGTTCTCGCTGTAGTCGCCGAAGACGTACGTTCCCTGGAGTGCGGGGATCGCGTCGCCGTCGTAGACGTGACCGCCGATGACCGCGAGGCCCACGCCGTCGCCCTCGTAGACGTGGGGGTACTCCACGATCGGGTCCACGAGCGGTTCGCCGCCGCGGACGTCGGGTGGGGTCCGCTCGGGGCACGCCGTCGGCGGGTCCGCGGGGCTCCCGGTGCTGTAACAGTGACTCCCCTCCCGGACGCTCCAGCCGTAATTCTTCCCCTTCTCGACGACGTTCACCTCCTCGTAGTTGCTCTCGCCGACGTCGGCAACGAACAGGGTTCCATCGCTGAAGCTCATCCGCCACGGGTTGCGAAACCCCCACGCGTAGTGCTCGTCGCGACCCGATTCGCCCACCAGCGGGTTGTCGTCCGGGATCCCGTAGGGCGCGTCGCCCGGGCCACCCGTGGCGTCGACGTCGATTCGGAGGACGCTCCCGAGCAGGTTCTCGGTGACGTCCTGACCGTTGCCGCCGTTGTTCGCGTACCAGTCCTCGGCGTGGCCTGGGTCGAGCTTGCTGCCCCCGCCGTCGCCCATTCCCATGTAGAGGTACCCGTCGGGTCCGAACGCGACCGAGCCGGCGTTGTGAGTGTAGTGGGGCGACGGAACGTCGAGGAGCACCCGCTCGGAGTCGGGCTGGCCCCGTCGCCCGTTCTCGCTCGCGGTGAACTCGGAAAGTCGCTCGATGTGGGTGTACCCCTCGGGCGTTCCGCGAACCCTCGGCGCGCTGTACCGGACGTAGTACCGCCGGTTCGCCCCGAAATCGGGGTGGAAGGCGAGGCCGAGCAGCCCGCGCTCCTCGATCGAGTCCGTCCGCGCGGAGGAGAAGTCGACGAGCCGGTCGGTGATGTCGAGGAACGGTTCGTTGGCGAGTCCGTCGGAGCCGTGGACGTAGATCGTCCCCACCTGATCGACCACGTATCGCCGGTCGCGGTCGTCGGGAGCGACTTCGAGCCCGAGTGGCGCGCTCAGCGGCCCGTCGGCGACCGTCTCGGTCCGCACGGTCGGGCCGGACGGCATGAATCGGTCGTCCTCGTCCGTGGCGTCGGCAGCACCGCCGTCGTTCGCGGCCGCGGGCTCCTCGCCGGCGATCCGGATGTCGCCGCGCATCGATCCCGGATGAGCCTCGCAGACGTACTCCGCCATCGCCGCGCTGGCGACGAACGCGAGCGTCTGGGTCGCGCCGCGCTCGGTCACGAACGGGGTGCGCTCGATCGTGTTGCCGTCGGCGTCGAGCAGCGCGACGTTGTGGGGCGTGCCGTCGACGTTCTCCCAGGTGATCCGGTAGACTCGGCCCGGTTCGAGGACGAGCGTGGGGTTCGTCTCGCCGCTGACCGCCGCCGGTTCGCGCCCTTCCCAGCCGGGGATCTCGCCCCCGAGACGGATCGTGCCCGCCGCGCTGCCCGACTGCGCACCGGCGCGTCCGCCCACGCCAGCAAAACTGGCCGCGGCTGTTGCGGCGAGAAATCCACGACGGGACGTGTTGGAGGCCACTGTCGAACCAGTGCCGCTCCCGGGGTTTGGCTCTTACGCGAGCGACACCGATCGACGATCCTGCTCGTGAGGACGGTGCGTTCGACGGACTGATCCCGATTCGGTGTGTCGATCGTTCGACGTTCGCACAGGCTTAACCGTTTGCGCCGAGTAAGACAACCATGCTCGTCGACGGGTTCGGTCGGGAGGTCTCGGGGGTGCGCGTCTCCCTGACCGATCGCTGCAACTTCGACTGCGTCTACTGCCACAACGAGGGACTCGGCGACACGCGCGGCCCGATGGACCCCGCCGAAAACGAGATGGCGACCGACGACGTGGTTCGATTCCTCGAAGTCGCCCGCGAGTTCGACGTCGGGAAGGTCAAGTTCACGGGTGGCGAGCCGATGCTCCGCGACGACCTGGAGGAGATCGTTCGCCGAACGCCCGACGAGATGGAGACATCGTTGACGACCAACGGAACCTTTCTGCCTGGCCGCGCCGAAGAGCTGCGCGAGGCCGGCCTCGACCGCGTGAACGTCTCCCAGGACGCGATCGACCGCGAGGCGTTCGCGGAGATCACCGAATCGGGCGCGTACGAGCGCGTACTGGAGGGTGTCGAGGCGGCGCTCGACGCCGGGCTCGACCCGGTGAAGCTCAACATGGTGGTGTTCGAGGGAACAGTCGAGTTCATTCCCGAAATGGTCGAACACGTCGCCGCGAACGGGGGACTCCAGCTCCAGCTCATCGAGTACATGCCCGAGATCGCGGGCCACCCCGAGTGGGCGATCGACATCGAGCGCGTCCACGCCTGGCTCGAAGATCGCGCCGACCGGATCGAACACCGCGAGATGCACGATCGTCGGCGCTACTGGGTCGATGGAGGGATGGTCGAGATCGTCGATCCCGTCGGCAACGAGACGTTCTGCGCGAACTGCCACCGGGTCCGCGTCACCCACGAGGGGTATCTCAAGGGCTGTCTCAACCGGAACGACGACCTCCGATCGATGGGCGAGATGACCAGGGATGAAATCCGCGACGCGTTCCGCGAGGTCGTCCACAACCGGGTGCCGTACTACGGCGAGTACATGATCCGTGACGGCGACGGCGGCTGGGAAGTCAACGACGAGTACGTCGGTGCGTAGCGGCGACGTCGACGGGGAGGGTTTTGCACGTCGACAGCAGCTCGTGGGCGATCGGGTGTCACTCGGTGGGATCGCCGAACCGATCGGCGACAGCCACGAACTCCTCGCGCGTGTTGACGTTCGTGAGTGTCTCTGGATGGGCGCGTTCGCGCAGCTCCCGCCCCTCGATGACGACGGGATCGAGGTCGGCAAGCGCCGCAGTGACCGATCGCTCGCCGCGCGACAGCGTCGCCGCGCAGGCGTCGGCCATCGCGTCGACGTGATAGACCGCCTGGAGCGGCTGGAGTCGGTCGTCGCCGAATCGGGGCAGCGCCGCATCGTGGCCGGCGGCTCGATCGAACAGATGCGAGACGAACGCTGGATCGACGAGCGGCATGTCGGCGGCGACGACGGCGACGTACTCGGTTTCGGGGTGTTCGCCCCTGACGGAATCGAGGCCAGCATGGATGCCGGCTGCCGGGCCGCGATCGGGCTCGGGGTCGGGAGCGTACTGGACGTCCATTCCCGCGAGCGTCGCTGCGATGGCATTCGTTCGATCGGCGCGGCAGTTGACGACGAGTCTATCGACGACGCTCGCGAGTCGATCGGCGACCCGACGGATCATCGGGACGCCCGCGAGATCGGCTGTGACCTTGTCCGCGCTCCCGAACCTGGTCGAGCGCCCGCCCGCGACGATGACTCCGGTGCTCATCGGCGGCAGTTCGACACGAACACCAATGAACGTGTCTCGGGATATCGTAGCGGCGACCGAACGGTCCCGGCTCTACTTCCACTCCGCTTCGGGAGGATATAAGTGCGAATCGCGAGGAGTGGCACACGCATGACGGAATACATCGTGAAATCGGCAGTCAAGGACCGACTCGACGATCAAAACGTTGCGGCGGACTTCTACGACGCCCTCGACGAGGACGTCGCGGAACTCCTCGACGACGCCGCCCGACGCGCGGCGGACAACGATCGCAAGACCGTCCAGGCACGCGACCTGTAACGCCGCGAGACGGGAAGCAATCGGTGTACCGCTGGTGTACGATCCGTAGCGACCGGTAGTCGGATCGCGGTCCCTCGAACGGCCGGTCCGGCTGCAGGCACCGGAGTTCAACGTGGGGCAGCGCCACACACAAATACTCCCGCCGATTGTGTCCGGTGATGGCAACGCGCAAGGGTGCGATCGGCGACGACTCGATCATACGGGTCCCGGTCGGTGGCGAGCACGACGGCACTGACTGCCTGGCGGCGGCCGAGGACGCGGCCGAAACGGTCGACGTCGTCGCGGTCGGATCGACCGGCGTGGACGCGCTCGCGCCGCTCGTTCTCGCGACCCACGACGGAGCGACGGCGTTCCTCTTCAACTGTACCGCCGAGCGAACGCGAGCAGCGCTCGAAGCGCTCGAAGGCGGCTCGCTCCCGGACGCGGCGGCGACCGTGGAGCACGATCCGGGGACCACGGACCTGCCGACACCACCAAAAACGAACGGATCGGCGGCGCTCGGGGTGGGATCGCGCCGCGTGCTCGCTGGCTGCGGCTGGCGAGCGCCGACGAGCGTCGCGGACTACCGTGCCGCGCGGGACGGCGACCTCGTCGTCGAGAGCGCCGCTCCCGACCCCGACGCGACGCGCGAGCGAATCGGGGACGCCGCGCTCCGCGGTCGGGGCCGGGGTGATGGGAGTACGGACGCTCCGATCTCGGCGGCATGGACGACCGCGAGCGAGACCGACGGCGAACCGGTCGTGGTCGTGAACGGAAACGAGGCCGACGACCACGCGCGCGCCGATCGACTCCTGCTCGAAAGCGCACCGCTCGCGGTGCTCGATTCGGCGCTCGCGACCGCCCACGCGATCGACGCGACCGACGTCGTGGTCTATGTCAACGACGCCGAGACGCTCGCGAGGCGACGGGCCCAGGAGGCGGCGGACGCGCTCGCCGACGACCGTGATCTCGACGTTTCGATCGGGGTCGTCGCCGGGCCGGATGCATACACCGCGGGCGAGATGACGATGGCGCTCGAAGCCCTGGAGGGCAACGACCGGCTCGAAGCGCGACGCCGGCCGCCAGGCCCCGCGCAGTACGGCCTCCACGGCCGGCCGACCGTGATCCACACCCCCCGCACCTTCGCCCAGATCGAGCAGGTTCTCGGCGACGAGAACCTCGGCGGCGTGCCGCGCGACCCTGGTACTCGGCTGTTCACCGTGGCCGGCGATGTCGACGCGCCCGCGACGATCGAACTCCCGACCGACGCGACGCTCGACGACGCCCGCGGCGCGGTCGCACTCGACGGCGGGTTCAAGACCGCCTGCGTCGGCGGGCGGTTCGGCGGCCTGGCCCGCGACCTCGACGTGCCGGCGAGCGCGCCGGGGCTTCGGGGCGCGCGCCTCGGGACCAACGGCGTGATCGAGCTGTTCGGCGAGTCGACCTGTTCGGTGGCGCTCGCCGGCCGGCGCGCGAAGCTCGCGCGTGAAGAGAACTGCGGGCGATGCGTCCCCTGCCGCGAGGGGTCGAAACAGCTCGTCGACCTCCTGCGCGACGTGTACGACGGCGAGTATCAGGCGGGAATGCTCCGCGAGCTCGCCCGTACGATGCGCGAGACCAGCACCTGCGAGTTCGGCGAGGAGGCCTCGCGCCCGGTGACGACCGCGATGGAGGCGTTCGAGCCCGAGTTCCGCGCCCACGCCGACGGGCGCTGTCCCAGCGGCACCTGCGATGGACTCTCGACATGACCACTGACCCACGGCGATCCGACCGACGCGGCCCGAACGGGAACGACACCACCACGGCGAACGAGGACCACGATGAGCACTGATCCGATCTGGGAGAACTCCCGCGCGACCGACGCCGACGTACCGCTGACCGAGGACATCGCCCCTGGCACGGCGAACGATCCGCCCGCGGGGTCGACCGCGGGGGCGACGGTGACGATCGACGGCCAGGCGGTCGAGACCGAGGCGGGCGCGACGCTGCTCGATGCGTGCGAGACCGTCGAGACCGACGGCGAGGTGCTCGCGCTCTGCTCGTACGACGACGAGGAGCTGATCGGCCCGCGCAGCGAGTGTCGGACCTGCATGGTCGAAACCGAGGAGCACGGCGTCGTGCCGTCGTGTAGTTTCCCCGCCGAGGAGGGTATGACGGTCGAGACGGGTGCCGCGGCGGCGAGCGAGGCGCGCGACGTCAACCTCGACCTCCTGCTCTCGAACCACAACCTGCTGTGTACCACCTGTGGTGCGAACGGGCGATGTGACCTCCAAGATGTCGCGATCCAGAACGACGTGGTGGAGCCGCGCTACGGCGTGATGCACGACCGCAGCGAGCTCGAACCGATCGACGATTCCTCGCCGTTCATCCAGATCGACCGCAACAAGTGCATCCTGTGCAATCGGTGTGTCGAGGCCTGCAACGACGTTCAGGTCGAGGGCGTGCTCCGGATGGAGGGCTCGGGCGAGGACACCCGCATCGGGTTCCAGAACGGTGCGGACACGATGATGGAATCGACCTGTGTCTCGTGTGGCCACTGTGCGACGGTCTGTCCGACGGGGTCGCTCGTCGAGCAGGGGCTCGTGGACGCGACGACGCTCCCGGTACCGGGGTTCACCCACAAGAATTCCGCCGAGGAGATCGTCGGCGAGGACTACGAGGGCCAGCCGGGTCAGATGACGCCGATGAAACGCGAACACAGCACCGAGAACGAGCCGCGGGCGAACGCGGAGTCCACGGTCGAGGGGGACGACTGAGATGAGCGACACACCCGACGCCGAGAAGGAGGGCGTCGCGGGATTCATGGCCCGCGCGAAGGAGCAAGCCGGCGACCGGACGAGAGAGACCGTGAACGAACGCATCGTGCGACCGTTCGAGCACGGCTTCTCGGATTTCGCCGGCAACGCGATGTCGGAGGGCCGGCTGTTCACGATCGCGGACGCGGTCGGCGACTATCAGAAGAACGATATCGACGTGACGGATACGACGTGTGAGTACTGTGCGGTCGGCTGTCGGTTCGACGTGCTCACGAAGGACGGCGAGTTCCTCGGCACGCAGCCGAACCCCGAGAACGCGCCGATCAACGGGATCTCGACCTGCGTGAAGGGGAAGTTCGCCCACGGCTACACCAACAGCGACGACCGACTCACCCAGCCGCTCGTGAAGGAGGGCGGCGAGTTCCGCGAGGCGTCGTGGGACGAGGCGCTCTCCCGGGTCGCCGAGGAGATGGGCGCGATCGTCGAAGAGCACAGTCCAGATGCGCTCGGCCTGGTGGCCTCGTCGAAGGCCACCAACGAAGACAATTATGTAATGCAGCGGTTCGCCCGGGAGGTGATCGGGACGAACAACATCGACAACTGCAATCGCCTGTGTCACTCCTCGACGGTTTCGGGCCTCTCCAGCACCTTTGGATTCGGGGCGGCCTCGGTCGGGATGGAGGCGCTCGAAGAGACCGACTGCTATCTCCTCACCGGCTCGAACACGACCGAGGCACACCCGGTGCTCGCCACACGGATCAAACAGAACGTCAAGGACCAAGATGCTGACCTCCTCGTCTTCGACCCGCGCAAGACCCAGATCGCCGAACACGCGGACCAGTACTCGCGGATCAACGCCGGCTACGACAACACCTGGCTCAACGGCCTCACGCGGTACATCATCGAAAACGATCTCCACGACGAGGCGTTCATCGCGGAGCGCACGACCGGGTTCGACGAGGTGCGAGAATCCGTCGAGAAGTTCACGCCCGAGTTCGTCGAGGAGAAGGCGGGCCTGCCCCCCGAAGAACTGAAGAGCGCGGCCGAGACGATCACCAGCGCCGACTCGTGCGTGTTCGGCTGGACGCTCGGCCTGACCGAGCACGCCCACGGCACCGAGAACATCTACGCGATGGCGAACCTCGCGCTGGTGACGGGCCACATCGGCGGCCCCAAGTCGGGTGTATCGCCGTTCCGCGGGCAGAACAACGTTCAAGGGGGTGGCGGCGACATGGGGCCGCTGCCCAACAACTTCCCCGGCTACCAGCCGGTGACCGACGACGACAACCGGGAGAAGTTCGCCGACGCCTACGACATGGACCCCGAGGAACTGCCCGATCAGGAAGGGTACCGGATCACGGACATGTTTCTCGCCGCCACGAAGGGCGATATTCGGGGACTGTTCATCCAGGGCGAGAACAGTCTGATCTCCGAGCCGAACATCGCCCACGCGAAGGAGGCCGTCGAGGAACTCGACTTCCTGGCCGTGCAGGACATCTTCCTGACCGACACCGCCGAGCACGCCGACGTGGTGTTGCCGGCGACCGCCTCGCTGGAGTCGAACGGCACGTACACGTCTTCGACCCGCCACGTGCAGCTGGTGAAGCGCGCCGTCGATCCGATCGGCAACGCGAAACCCGACTGGAAGATCACCCAGGAGCTCGCCGCACGCTTCGGCTACGACTGGGGGTACTCCCATCCGAGCGACATCATGGACGAGATCAGTAGCGTCGTACCGATCTACGGGGGTGTCACTCACGAACGCCTCGAAACCCTCGACGACGGCGAGGGGCTCCAGTGGCCCGTCTGGGATATGGACCATCCCGGGACGCCGTACACCTACGAGGAGCAGTTCCAGACCCCGGACGGCCTCGCGCACATGCATCCGGCGGACACGGTCGATCCCTCGGAGACGCCCGACGAGGAGTACCCGCTGGTGATGACCTCGGGCCGCGTCCTCTATCAGTATCACACCGGGACGATGACGTTCCGGGACGAGGGGATCATGTCGTACTCCGATAAGAGCTTCGTGGAGATCCACCCCGAGACCGCCGAGGAGTACGGAATCTCGAACGAGGACACCCTCGAGATCACCTCGCGTCACGGTGAGACCCGGGCGATGGCTCAGATCACGAACCGGCCGAGCCCCGGCGAGGTCTTCATGCCGATGCACTACCTCGACGGCGGGGCGAACAACCTCACGAAGGAGGAGCCGCTCGACGGGCCGGCGAGGACGCCCGAGTACAAGGTGACCGACGTGCGGATCGGGGTGGCCGGCGCGGGTGCGTCGGCGTCCGCCGCGAGCGCGTCGAGCGTGGAGCGCGAGGACCGGGCCGCGAAGTCGGACGACTGAGTGTGGGGTGGGAGACGGACTGCCACACGGGCGACAACGGTTATGTCGTTTCGCCGCGAACGGAGGTCCATCATGGGAGACGTCACCGAGGACGACATCGGCAAGCCCGTCTTCACCGCCGAGGAGCGACGGATCGGCACGCTTCAGGGGCTGAACGGTCCCACGCTGCACATCAGCCTCGCCGAGGACATCGACGACGAGCTCCTGAGCGACATGAAGATCTCCGAGACGACCGGCATCACCGACGACGACGGCGGCGTTCTCGCCGGGGCCGTCCGGGCGTCGGTCGCGGACGTCACCGACGACGAGATCCACTTCTGGCCGTCCTACGCCAGCGAGGCCGCCCACGAGTCGGTCGACTACGAGGAGATCCCTCGCGAGGACAGCAACGTCGAGACCGACGAGTCCTGAGGGGCCATCGAGCGTCGTCCGCCGGCGGATCGACGCGGTCGTCGGCCGCAGATCCCCAACCGTCGGTGGCTTCGCCCGACAGTATAAGTGCACACGCGGGAAACGTCGGGCATGGAACGAACGGTCGCGCTCAAGCGGCTCGTCGGGCTCGATCCCACCCCGACGGGGATCGGCAGTCGCCAGCGAACCGTCCACGAGTGTACGTTCTGTGGGGCGGAGTTCGACACCGCGGCGACGACCTGTCCGGACTGTGACAGTCAGCTGTTCCGCGAACGGACGACCACTCTGCGGGCGAAGTTCAACCTCGCGTTCGTGATCGTCGTGACCGGGTTCGCGATCGCCTACAACGTCCTGACCGGGGAGTACCCGAAGGAGTGATCGAGGGCCCGAACCCTGGTCCCGTGAATCGTTCCACGAACGACTTCCGAGGACGTGGAACCCGTCCGAACGTGATTTCGCAATGAGCGACGCTCCGGAGTACGATCCCACGACGACCACCTGCCCGCAGTGTGCGGTCGGGTGCAGTCTGCGGTACGACGAGATGACCGGCCGCGCGACCGGCATCGAGGGCGCGCGCGTCAACCGCGACGGTCGGCTCTGTCCGAAGGGGATCGCGGCGTTCGAGGGGCGCGACGAGGATCGGTTGACCACTCCCCTCGTGCGGCGCGACGGCGATCTCGAACCCGTCTCGTGGGAAGTGGCGCTCGATCGGGTCGTCGACGGAATCGAAGGCGTCCGCGAGCGCCACGGCCCGGAGGCGCTCGCCTTCCTCGGCGCGCCCCGGTGCACCAACGAGGAGAACTACCTCCTCCAACGAATAGCGCGCTCGCTCGGCACCAACAACGTCGACAACCGCGCGCGGAGCTGTCACGACGCCACCGCGCACGCGATGGAAGCGCGACTCGGATCGGGCGGAACGACCAACAGCCTCGACGATCTCCGGGAGGCGGATGCGTTCCTCGTCGCGGGCGCGAACCCCGCCGAACGCCAGCCGATCGCGTTCGACAGGAGTATGCGCTCGGCAGTCAACGACGGCGCAGCCCTGCTCCACCTCGATCCGCGGGCGAACCGGACGACGCGGCTCGCGACCCACCACCTCGCCCCGCATCCGGGCCGCGACGCGCTCGCGGTGGCGCTGCTCGTCCGCGCGATCCTCGATGCGGGGCTCGAAGACGGGGCGTTCGTCGCCGAGCGCACGACGGGGTTCGAGGCGTTCGCCCGATCGATGGAGCGCTTCGACGTCGCGGCGGATGCCGAGCGGGCGGGACTCGATCCCGCGGCGGTGCGGGCGGCAGCCGAGACGTTCGGCGGGGCCGAGCGCGCCGCCGTCGTCACCGGGACCGGGATCGAGGACGACGAGGGCGCGACCCCGAACGCGCTGCTCGACCTTCTCTTGATTACTGGGAACCTCGGCAAGCGCGGTACCGGGATGAACCCCTTCCGCGGGCTCGTCAACGAGCAGGGCGCGAGCGACATGGGTGCACGCCCCGACTGCCTGCCAGGCGAAGCTCACGTCTCGGACGCCGACGCCCGCATGCGCGTCGCCGCCGAGTGGGGCGTCGAGCCACCCGCCGAGCCGGGCACGGCGGAACCCGCGCTCGTCAGATCGTTCGGGGAGGAAGTCCGAGGTGCGTTCGTGCTCGGGGAGAACCCCGCGGTGAACCGGCTCGACGACACGACCAGCGAGCGGCGGTTCGCCGATCTCGACTTCCTCGCAGTGCAGGACGTCGCCCCGAACGAGACGACCGCGTACGCCGACGTCGTGCTCCCGGCGAGCGCGTGGGCCGAAAAGTCTGGCACCGTCACGAACCTCGATCGCCAGGTCCAGGCGCTGCGGCCCGCGGCGTCGCCGCCGGGCACGGCGCGACACGATCTCGACGTGCTGTGTGATCTCGGCGCTCGGCTGACCGACGCCGATTTCGAGTACGACGGACCGTCAGGAGTGTTCGCCGAGATGACGAGGGTGAACCCGCTCTACGCGGGAATGACGTTCGCCGGGGTCGTCGACGGCGGCGAGCGGTGGCCGCTTCCCGCGGGCGCGAGCGAGGGAACGCAGGTGCTCCACCGCGAGCGGTTCCGAACCGGGCGGCGGCGCGCATCGTTCGGATCGATGACGGCGATCGCCAGCGGGGCGGCTGCTGGAGAGGACGAGTCCGTGGGCGAGAAGCTCGTCCTCCTGACCGAGAGCCGGGTCGACGAGGGCCGGCCGACGGCCGACGATGCGACGATCCAGGTCAACCCGGCGGACGCCGCGCGGCTCGCCGTCGCGGACGGGGCGCGCGTCGCGGTCGAGAGCGAGCGCGGGACGGTGCGCCTGGTCGCGGACGTCACCGACGACGTGCGCGAGGGGACCGTGTTCGCCCACGCGAGCGTCGTCGATCCGCTCGTCGGCGGGGGGCGTACCCTGGTCCAGATGGAGAAATCACGGCGTCGTCGGGAGTAGCAGCGCTCGAACGAACCACCTCTCGATAGGAACGACGCCACACCCTTTTCACTCGACTCGAAACCTCGAACCGTCTCTTCGATGGAATTCGAAGCGAACGGCGAACCGGAACTGTCGGTACACATGAGAAACCGCCACCGCATCGCGCCACACGCCTCCCCAGCCGATTCCTTCGCTTCGTTCGCATACACTCACTCCACTCAGTCATCCCTCGCACGCCGATCCGCGCTCGGTGCTCTCTGTCGTTCGCACACGAGCGCGAGCGCGCGCCACCGTGTCCCTGTTTCGACACCGTAGACGGGTCCTGACGACAGCACGACCCTTTCGCCGCGCTGGCGTCGCTCATCCGATTCGCTCGACTGTCCGGTTCGGTGCTACCCGAACTTCCCGGTGATGTAGTCCTCGACGCGCTGGCTTGCGGGGTTCTCGAAGATCTGGTCGGTGTCGCCGTACTCGACGAGTTCGCCGCCGGTGAGGAACACGGCGGTCTGGTCGGAGATGCGGGCGGCCTGCTGCATGTTGTGGGTGACGACGACCACCGTGTACTCCTCGGCGAGGTCCTGGATGAGGTCCTCGATCTTCGCGGTGGCGATCGGGTCGAGCGCGCTCGCGGGCTCGTCCATCAGGATGACCTCGGGACCGACAGCGAGGCAGCGAGCGATGCAGAGGCGCTGCTGTTGGCCACCCGAGAGTCCGAGCGCGTTGTCGTCGAGCCGGTCTTTCACCTCGTCCCAGATCGCCGCCTGGCGGAGCGACCGCTCGACGAGTTCGTCCTCGCTCTCGCCGTCGTTCCGACCGAACAGCCGTGCGAGGAGTCCGGTCTCGACGTCACCGTGTTTCCGGGGGCCGTAGGCGACGTTGTCCCGGATCGACTTCGGGAACGGGTTGGGCTGCTGGAACACCATCCCGACGCGCTTTCTGAGCTCCACGAGGTCGGTGTCGTCGCCGTAGATCTCCTCGTCGTCGAGCTCGACCGAGCCGTCGACGCTCGCACCCTTGATCCGGTCGTTCATCCGGTTGAGACACCGGAGGAACGTCGACTTTCCACAGCCCGAGGGCCCGATCAGCGCGGTCACGCTCTCCTCCGGGATGTCGAGGCTGACGTCGTCGATCGCGTGGTCGTCGCCGTAGTGGACGTTCAGGTTCTCGACGGCGAGTTTCGTCCGGCCCCCGTGGCCGTACTCGGTCCACGCGGGGTCGATCCGTTCGTCGGTTTCGGCGGTGGTGGTGCGGTCGTTGCGGTCGTCGCGGTCGTCGGGTTCGGTCTGTGTCGTGCTCATGCGTCGAGTTTCCTCCGGAAGTACGTTCGTGAGACGATGCCGACGGCGTAGAAGGCCATCACCACCAACAGGAGGACGAGGGCCGTCGCCCACGCGAAGCCCTCGGAGACGTCCTGGGCACCCGCCGTGATGGTGGCGAACAGCTGGAGCGGCAGCGCGGTCGCGGGCTGGGCCAGCGCGTCGGCGTTCACCACGCCGAGCTGGACGAACGGGAACGACGACGTGAACCCGGCCGAGAGGTCGAGCACGTCGGGCCCGTCGGTGGGGAACGGTTCGCCGGCGAGCACCAGCAGGATGGGCGCGGTCTCGCCCGCGATCCGGCCGACGCCGAGGATCGAGCCGGTGACGACGCCGGGCATCGCCGCCGGCAGCACGACGCTCTTGATGGTCTCCCATCGGCTCACCCCGAGCGCGGCGCTCGCATCGCGGTACTCGTCGGGGACGTTGAGCAGCGCCTCGCGGCTGGTGATGACCACGAGCGGCAATAGCATGAACCCGAGCACGATCATCCCCGACAGCAGCGTGTTCCGGTTGCCGATCCGTGGGACGAGGAAGGCGAGCCCGAACAGGCCGTACACGATGCTCGGCGTGCTCCAGAGCCCGTTGGTCGCTACCTCGACCACCGCGGTGGCCCGGCTGCCTTTTGCATATTCGGTCAGGAACACGGCGGTCCCGACGCCGAGGGGCACCGCGAACGTCACTGCACCGATCACCAGCCAGACGGTGCCGACGATCGCGGGCGCGACCCCGTTGATCGCGTTCGTGATCGCAAAGCCCTCCATCGCGAACGGCCAGTAGAACCAGAGGATGGGTCCGTGAAATATCACCCACCGATCCCAGACCGGGACCTGGAACCATGTGATCGGGCCCCAGAACAGTCCGTACCGGATCCCCTCCGTCATCGGTCCCCAACCCCGGATAGCGATGAAGGAAACGAGAACGACGAGCAGCGCGATCATCCCTGCGGCGTTCGCGCTCACGAGCAGCGACGCGCCGCGCGCCTTGCCCTGGGTGCCGAAGCCCGCGCTCGCCTGGGCCGCGACCCACGCGAGCACCAGGCCGGCGACGCCGAAGATGACAGGAACAGTCGTCTCGGCAGCGAAGACGACCGAGAGTCCCGCCGGCTGCCACGACCACCCCGAGTCGATGACGCCGGTGAGGACCACGAGGCTCGCGAACAGCGCGAACCCGCCGCCGGTCGCGGCAAGCCCGAGGTCTTCGCGGGGAACGAGCGCGAGGCCGACGCCGAGCGCCGCGCCGACGAGCCCGCCGAGCGGCCAGAGCGTCGCGAGGCCGAGCGTCTGTGCGGCCACGAGGCCGCCCGTCACGAAGCCGACGCTCCCGAAGACCGCGGCGACCAGCGCGCCGGCGGTGTGGTCCGGCTCGGTGTCGAGCGCGCCCGCCGCGGAGGCGATGCCGATACCGACCATTCCGAGCGCCGCGCAGCCGAGAACCCCCGCGAGCAGATCGAGGAGGCCGACGCCCCCGATCGATCCGATCGGGAGAACCCCCGCGAACGCGAGCACGCTCACGACCAGCACACAGAGGGCGAGTCCGGCGATCGCGTTCGCGGCGTACTGGAGCGGGGTCGACGTGCCGCGGGTGAGGGTGGTGGTTCCCGTGGCCACGTTACTCGCCCCCTCCCAGTTTGCGCTGCATCCGGCGCTCGACGTACTGCGAGCCGAGACTGAGGCCCAAGACGGTGACGAACAGCACGACGCCCGCGGCGAACAGCGCGTTCATGTGGGTGCCGGAGGCGTTGCCGTACTGGCTCGCGATCAGGCTGGTGAGCGTGATGGTGTTGCCGAACACGTCGTACAGTGGTTCGGGAAGCTCGGTGATGTTCCCGAGGATCACCACCGCCGCCATCGTCTCGCCGACCGCGCGCCCCACGCCGAGGAGGACCGCGGCGGAGACGCCCGAGAACGCGGCGGGCACCGTGACGTCGGTCGTGGTCTGCCAGCCGGTCGCGCCGAGCGCGAGCGAGCCGTCCTTCATCGGGTCCGGTACGCTCGTGATCGCGTCCTCCGCCACCGAAACCACGGTGGGCAGCGCCATCGCACCGATGACGACTCCGACCACGAACAGGCTGCCGAGGGTCGGGAGCGCGAACTCGTCCATCATGAACGGGTTGAGAACGGTGAACCCGATGAACCCGTAGACGATCGACGGGATCCCCGCGAGCATCTCGATCGCGGGTTTGAGGAGGCTCCGCGCCCAGTCGGGGGCCATCTCGCTGATGAACACCGCGCCCGCGATCCCGAGCGGGGCCGCGACCGCGGCCGCGATCAGCGTCGTGATCACCGTGCCCCAGATCATCGGCACGAGCGAGAAGACCTCCTCGCTCGGGGCCCACAGCGTCCCGTTCGCCTTCGTCAGGGCGTCCAGCCCCATGATCCGGAACGCGGGGAGCGACTTCGCCACGAGGTAGATCGTGATGAGGCCGAGGCCCACCACCGTGGCGACGGTCGCACAGAGCGCGAGCGTGCGGGCGGTCGTCGCCTCGTCCGTGAGCAACCCGTAGGCCACGACGATCGCGACCGCGGCGAGCGGGTAGGCCGCGAGGCCGGGCGCGAGGAAGAAGGTTCCGGCCGCGACGATCAGCGCGAGGCCGACGAGCCAGGCCACGTGGCCCGTCCCGCCAACGCCACCGAGCCGTCCCCGGAGTCCGGTTTCGGTGCTCATCGCTGCGGGGCGGGGAGTTTTTCGAGCTGGGTTCGCTGGCGGTCGTCGGTCAGCGCCGAGTAGTTCGCGGCCGTCACGAAGTTTGTCTGCCCGTAGTCGTGGAGGATCATCCGGAGGAACGCCGCCTCCCGCTCCGAGGTGCCGTCCCAGGTGTAACAGTGGAGGTCGCGCGCGAGCGGATAACCGCCCTCGGCGAGGTTCTCGCCCGGCACGTACTCGGTCCCTTCGAACGAGAGCGCGATCGAGGAGACGGAGTCGTCGACGAACGCGAGCGCCATGTACGCGATCGCGTTGTCGGAGTTCGTGACGATCCCCTTGACCTGCTGGTTCTGCCCCTTCCTGACGTCGACGCCGGGGATCGGCGCGTTCGGGTCGCCGAAGAGGTTGTTCCGGAAGGCGGTGTCGGTGCCCGACCCCTCCGAGCGCCCGACCGCCTGGATCGCCTTTGTCGGCCCGTCGTAGCCAGGCACGTCGCGCCAGTCCGTGATCTCGCCGGCGTAGATCGCCTTCAGCGTCTCGGCCGAGATCGTCTCGACGCCCGCCTCGACGATCGCCTCGCTCACGACGATCGGCTGGGCGTCGACGCCGACGACGTGGTCGGTGTATTTCGAGAGCTCCTCCGCGGCGAGGTCGGGGAACTCCGCCTTCACCGGCGCGCTCGAGTTCCCGATGTCGATGCGCCCCTTCCGGAGGTTTTCGAGGCCCGTTCCCGAGTGGCTCAGGTTCACCCGCACCGCGATCGGCGGGGCTTCGCTCTCGGTTGCCTCGAAGCCGTACAGCCCGGCCCAGTAATCCGCGAGGCGTTTCTCCGTACTGATCCCGTACTCCTCGGGCGTCCAGTACTCCTCGTCGGGGGGTGTAGCGTTCGTCCCCCAGTAGGAGGCGGCCGTGTCGACGATCGGGTACACCGTCGAGGAACCGCCCGCGCGGAGGGTCGGCGCGTCGACGTCGCCCCCGCCGGACTCGTCGCCGCCGACGCTTCCCGGTGGCGTCGCACTCGTGCTGATACAACCCGCGAACCCCGCACAGAGCCCGGTTCCGGTCGCCAGGACTGCGCGTCGACTCACAGGACTCTCCTGCATTGGAACTACGTAGCGATAGGGACGGTAAGTACCCTACTATGAACGCTATATAGACAAACGTTCTCACGGAAATCCGGCGGGCCATCGTCGGTGCGATCGAGCACACGAAAAGCGAACCGCAACACCGGATCGGTGTCCGCAGCGGCCCTTTCAGCGGATCGTCGGCGTTTCACCCGCTCCGATGCCCGCGTCGGGTCGCTCGGGGCGCTGGCCGAGCGTCACCTTGACGGTGCGCCGCTCGCCGCCGCGGAGCACGGTGAGGTCGACGGTCTCGCCTGGCGATGCCTGGAGCGCGAGATACGACGAGAGCTGCTGTCGGGTGTCGATGTTCTCACCACCGATCCCGACGACGATGTCGCCGCCGGCCGGCACCACCTCGCCGTCCACCCGCTGGCGGCGCTCGCTCCCCTGGAGGACACCGTCTGCGGGACCGTCGGGGAGTACCTCGTCGACGTACACGCCGCGCGGCCGGTCGAGCCCGTTCGCCGCGGCGATGGTCGGCGTGACCGTCGCCAGCGAGACGCCGAGGTAGGCGTGATCGTACTCGCCGTCCTCGATGAGTGCCGGCACGACCCGTTCGACCAGAGCCGCCGAGATGGCAAAGGCGATGTTCTCGCCACCGCCGGAGTTGATGACGCCGACGACCCGTCCGTCGAGGTTCACGAGCGGTCCCCCCGAGTTGCCGGGGTTGACCGCGGCGTCGGTCTGGATCGCGTCCGGGATGGTGAACCCGTTCTGGGCGAGGATCGAGCGGTTGACGCCGCTGACGATCCCCGCGGAGGCCGACCCGTCGAAGCGCCCGAACGGGTTGCCGATCGCGACGACCTCGGTGCCGATGGGTGGTTGGGTGTCGACCAGCGGGAGGGCCGTCGCGTAGTCAGGCCGGTCGTCGACCGCGACGACCGCGAGGTCGCTGGAGACGTCCGTGCCGACGACCGACGCCGACCGCCACTCGCCCCGCGAGAACCGGACCTCGATCCCCGTCGCGTCGGCGACGACGTGCTCGTTCGTTACTATATATCCGTCCCGGTAGACGAACCCCGAGCCCTGGCCGGCCCCCTCGGGAGTGGTCACGTCGAGCAGCACGACCGACTGGATGGTCGCCCGATAGACCTGCGTGTAGGGGCTCTCGGTTTCGTCCGCGGTGTCGGTGGCGTTCGTCGCGTTCCCGGTCGCGGTCCCGTTCTCCGACCCGGGAGAACCGCCGATACCGCTCGTGCCGGTGTCACCCACTGCCTCCGAACATCCCGCGAGTCCACCGGCGAGTACCGCGCCGAGCCCGCCGAGACACCGCCGTCGCGTCAGTCGTTTCCCGCTCATGACGCGCCGATCACGCTCCCGGCGATCGCGTCGGCGCTGGTGGTACTTACAGGACCGGCCGCCTGGTCGGTCGGTTTCGAGCCGTGTCGTCGGTTTCGTTCCGTCACGACTTGAGGTGCGAGCCACGCCAAAATAGGCACTCCAGCGTGGTTTCAGCGCGTGAAAACACCGGTCGCGTACTCGGGTCGACGTCTGGCGCGGACGGGGTCGAAACGGGATTCTCGGTCCCGACGGGACCGTTTCAGTACCGATGGAGCGAGTAGAACAGCGTCGAGAACCCGAGGAGGATGAGGGCACCCTGGATCGTCTGTAGCCTGAGCAGCTCCAACCCGTCGAGGACGTACGATCCCTTGACCATGGTCTGATACACGACGACCGTCAGATTGCCGAGCGTGACGAGGACGAACCCCAGCGCTGCGATCCGGAACGATCGTTCCTGTTCGCGCCGGTAGGCGAGATAGCTGATCGTCGCGAGAACGCTGCCGATCACGAGGACCAGAAAGTTCGTCGAGAGCGTCGTCCAGAACTCCATTGGCTGGCTCATTTGGCTGTCGTGGGTCGACGTGTTGGCGGGTGCTGTGTCGTCATTGGTGGTCAGTCCGTTCAGCGGAGTGTCCCCCGAGATCGCGCCAGAACTCGCCGAACCGGTCGACGATGTCGCGTCTGAGACGAACGCTGGCGACGAAGCCGGCCGTTTCGAGGGCGAACTCCAGGGAGTCGAGGTTCGAGACGTACACCGTGTAGTGGTTGCCGTCGGGATCGACCTGCAGGTTCTCCTTGAGCAAGCCCTGATCGACGAGCGTGTTCACGCGCCGATACACCGTCGGGAGCGAGATGTCACAGCGATCGGCGAACTCTTGGGCCGAGCGGGGTTCGGAGTGGGCAGCGACGAGGATCTCGCGGGCGTCGTCGCTACAGAGGGCCGCGAACATCGCGTCCGGGTCCCGCTCTTCGCTCACGATCGGATGCCACCGGCGGTGGTGCAAAGTATCTACCTATGGACCGCGCGCCCGCGCTCGTTCCCGCGCCACCTCGGCGATGCCGGCGTTCGCGGCACAGTTCGGACAGGCGAGGACGCGGTCGTGTTCGTCGGCGAAGACCTGGGCGAACCGTTCGGAAACGTGTCCATGGCAGTGTTCACAGTTGGGCATTGTCACTCGACGTTCGGGTGGTCGCCGCGGCGTGATCGTGGTGCTTGAAGGGCCATTCGTGTTCCTCCGTTCGACATCAGTCTGCGGACGCTTTCCCTACGAGGACGTACCCGTTCCGGGGTTGTAAGGCCGCTCCGTGACTTCAGAAACTGAAAAGACCCCCTCGACCGGTCGGGTTCAGCGTTCGGGAGGTGGCTTCGCCGGGGTCCGTTCGTGACACCGTCAACGGTCGGCCCTGGTTCGCCCCACGCAGCGAGCGCCGAGGGGACATCCGTGTAGCGACGTTTGCCAGGCTGTCGTGGGGAACGCAGGTCGATTACGCTTCTTCGTCGTCGAACCCGAGCGCCGCGGAGTTGATGCAGTAGCGCTTGCCGGTCGGCTCCGGCCCGTCGTCGAAGACGTGGCCGAGGTGTCCGCCACACTCCGCACAGACCACTTCCGTCCGATCCATCCCGTGGCTGGTGTCGCGGCGGAGTTCGATGTGCTCGTCGATCGCGTCGGTGAAGCTCGGCCACCCGGTCTCCGAATCGAACTTGGTGTCCGAACTGAACAGTTCGGTTCCACAGCCCGCACAGAGATAGGTCCCGTCCTCGCTCTGGTCGAGTAGGTCGCCGCTGAACTTGGGTTCGGTGCCCTGCTCGCGCAGGATCTCGTACTCCTCGTCGGTCAGGACTTCACGCCACTCTTCGTCGGTTTCGGGGATATCGTCCGTCGTGGTCGCTGGTTCGTTCGACATGCCTCAACAGAGGGGTCCGACGCTTTTGTGGCTTCCGACCTTTCGTCTGGTTCTGAGCAATTATTCAATTTCGATTTCGTTGACTTTGGTTAATAATATATAGTATGTAAGATGCATAAGGGACAGACAAACAGGTTCATAGTCATCTTGGTCAAAAGGACTAGGGGTATGTGGGCCGCTACGCGTATGGAAAAAGTGATTGAGTTGATGTCTTATTACCACAAATAGCTTAATATAGCCCTCCGGATTTTTCTCCTTGCCATAAAAATCAAAGAACGGTTCAAGTCCGTCGCCAATCGATTCTATCGAAGTATTGAAACCAGTCTCCGCAGCTCGCATTAATTCGTCATTTTCCAAATATATTGATTCAACGTTCGTATGTTCCCCCTCCGAATAGAATCCTTCAAGTATGAAATAGAAGTTGGTGTATGCATTTACATAATCAAATTCGTCCAGAAATATCATTCCTTTTCGAAAGAATGCCAGTGGGACTTTGAGGTCTTCGACTAGGTCCCAGTCAAAGCCCTGAAGATCGAAACTCCAAACATGGGGTGTCTCCGATCTCGATCTCTCGAGATCAACTTTCCTTACCTC
>NZ_BAFM01000016.1 GCF_000334895.1 Halococcus agarilyticus
CCGCAGTTCCAACCTGGCCAAGACCTGCCGACAACCCCAGACCACTGATGCTTGCCGCCCCCACCGTCCGGAGATAATTCCGTCTCGTTGCACTATTGAATCGTTCTGAATTGGAATTTGTGTTACTCGAATCTCCCATCAATAAATGACACCTGAATTACATATGAATGGTCCAACACGAAATGCAATAAGCTTTGTGTAATACCGTTCACAATGGTTTTGTAGGTGTCTGAAGTATCGTTGTGAGTGCAGGTTGATATTATATTGAGGAGTCGGTCATGGGAGCCTAAGAGGCAAGCGAACACACGCATGCGCCCCCTTGAAAACGATAAGGGGCAGTATCTCGTTAGGCAAGCAGTCCCCCACCTGCAGGCGTCAGCGAGAGTGATTCACCGAGAGTCGACGACCAGGCGAGTTTCGTCGGTACCAATGTGCAATCGGTCGTCATCGATCCACGATCCGGCGTGTTGGTGGAGCCACGAGAGTCGAGACCGTCAGTCGATCGGTGGCTGAACTCGTCACGACCGTCTTCCTCGACGGCGATCTCGCCTCGCGACCGTGTGAGCACGCTTAAGCCCCGGCGTCCGTTCGTTCCGGTATGCAGACACGGGATCTCTCCGCGCACGCCGTCTACCGGGCCGGCGAGGGGGCAGAGGAGGTCGCGCGCGAACTCGGACTCGATCCCGACGACCTCGTGAAGCTCTCCTCGAACGAGAACCCCCACGGCCCGAGCCCGAAGGCGATCGAGGCGATCCGTGAGGCCGCGAGCGAGGTCCACGTCTACCCCAAATCCGCCCACACCGACCTCGTCGCGGCGATCGCCGCGGAGTGGGAACTCGATCCGGCTCAGACCTGGCTCGCGAACGGCGGCGACGGCGCGCTCGATTACCTCTCGCGCGCGCTGCTCGATCCCGGGGACCGGGTGCTCGTTCCCGAACCGGGGTTCGCCTACTACGGGATGAGCGCACGCTATCACCACGGCAAGGTGGGCACCTACTCGCTCCGGGCCGAGGACGGCTTCGCGCAGGACGCCGATCGGGTGCTCGATGCCTACGACGGCGAGCGGATCGTCTACCTCACCAGCCCGCACAACCCGACCGGAACGGTCGTGGACCTCGCGGACGTCGAACGGATCGCCGACGGCACGGACGGGGACACGCTCGTGGTCGTCGACGAGGCCTACGGCGAGTTCGCCGAAACGCCGAGCGCCGTCCGGCTAATCGAGGGCCGCGACGGGTGGGACGCTCGCGAGGACGTCGCGGTACTCCGCACGTTCTCGAAGGCCCACGGCCTCGCGGGGCTCCGGCTGGGCTACGCGATCGTTCCCGAGCCGTGGGCCGACGCCTACGCACGGGTGAACACGCCGTTCGCGGCGAACACGGTCGCCTGTCGGGCCGGTCTCGCCGCGCTCGACGATCGCGACCACGTCGAGCGCACGGTCGAGTCGGCGGTGTGGGCGCGCGAGTACCTCGACAGCGAACTCGATGCAAGGACCCACGAGAGCTCGGGCAACTTCGTGCTCGCCGACGTCGGCGACGCGACCGCGGTCGCCGAGGCGACCCAGCGCCGTGGCGTGATCGTTCGGGACTGTACGAGCTTCGGGCTTCCCGACTGTATCCGGCTCTCGTGTGGCACCCGGGAGGAAACCGAGCGGGCAGTCGAGGTGTTGAACGAGGTGCTCGTGGGGTGAGGGTCGCCGTCACCGGAACGCCGGGCACCGGCAAGACGACCGCGACCGATCGACTCACCGAGAACCGCGAAAACGCCGACACGATCGACGCAGCCGATGGCCTCGACGTCGTCCACCTGAACGAGGTCATCCGCGAGGAGGGGCTGTCGACCGGGACCGATACGGAGCGCGACAGCCTCGTGGCGGATCTCGATGCGGTCGACGCGTGGCTCGACGAACGGACGACGAACGCACGGGTCACGCTCGTCGAATCCCACCTCGCCCACCGGCTCGATGCCGATCGCGTGATCGTCCTTCGATGTGATCCCGCCGAACTCGAAGACCGCCTCGCCACACGTGGGGAACCCGACGCGAGTATCGCGGAAAACGCGGAGAGCGAAGCGCTCGACGTGATCCTCGGCGAAGCGGTCGAGCGCCACGGCCGAGAGGCAGTGTACGAGATCGACGCGACCGACCGCGCGCCCGAAGACGTTGCGGGCGAGATCGCGGCCGTCGTCGCTGGCGAGCGCGAGCCGAGCGCCGGAACCGTCTCGTTCGTCGAGTATCTCTGACCATGCATCTCGATCAGCCATGACACTCGATGGGTATCGCTCGACCGCGGATCGGCTGCTGGAGCCGTTCGTCGGCCTCGCGGTCCGGGCGGGACTGACGCCGAACGCCGTGAGCGTCGTCGCGTTCGGCTTCGCGGTCGTGGCGGGCGTAGCGTACGTCCTCGCGGGCGGTGAGCCGCTGTGGTATCTCGTCGGCGCGGTCTGTGTGGGGTGCAACGGCACGCTGGACCTGCTCGACGGCGCGCTCGCGCGCCGGCTCGGGACCGCCTCGCCCGCGGGCGACCTCCTCGACCACGTCCTCGATCGGTACGCCGACCTCGTGTTGGTGGTGGGGCTCGCGCTCGGCGTCTCGCGTCCCACGCTGGGGCTCGCCGCCGTGACGGGCGTCCTGCTGACCTCCTATCTCGGCACCCAGGCGCAAGCCGTGGGTCTCGATCGGGTGTACGGGGGCTTGCTCGGACGGGCCGACCGGCTCGCACTGATCGGGATCGTGACCGGACTCGCGGCGTTCGTCCGGCCCGAAATCGTGGATTTGGGTCCCGTGGGCTGGCTGCTCGTCGTCTTCGCGGTCGTCGGCCACCTCACCGCGTTCCAGCGGCTCTACTACGCGCTCGAAGCGCTCGCTGCCGACGGGTGAACCGGGTGGCGGACGTTTTATACGCACCGACGGCCTCCGTCGAGGCATGGTCCAGTGTGAGATGTGCGGTGCGGAGACCGATTCTCCGACGACGGTGAAGATCGAGGGTGCGGAGATCGACGTCTGCGACGACTGCGCCGAGTTCGGGACCGAGGTGCGCCAGCCCGCGTCCGAGAGCACGTCCACCAAGTACTCGACGGGGTCCTCCGACGGCGAGTCGAGCGCGTCCTCCGGTGGGAGCGGGGCGAGCGGATCGAGCGGTGGTGGCTCGACCTCGCGCGGGCCGGACATGTTCGACGACATGGAGGAGGTCGCCCAGGACTACGACGAGCGCATCCGGAGTGCGCGCGAGGCGAGCGGGCTGAGCCAGGAGGAGCTCGCGAAGGAGCTGAACGAGAAGGCGAGCCTCATCCGGAAGCTCGAACGCGGGTCGATGCTGCCGAGCGACAGCGTCCAGAGCAAGCTCGAACGCCGGCTCGACATCGCACTCACGGAGGGCGGCGTCGAGGACACCGACTGGGAGGGTGGCTCCGCGAGCGGCGAGTACACCCTCGGCGACGTGGTGCAGCGAAAGGACTCCTGAGAGGACCTGAGCCGAACGCGAGCGCCGACAGCCCGTTCGGTCGCGGTGATCGCACAACCTATTTGATGGGGGCGCACCCCGACTCGGTATGTTCGTCCTCGTCAACCTGAAGGCGTACCCGTCCGATCCCCTCGAAGTCGCGACCGCAGCGCGCGACGTCGCCGAGGAGTCGGACGTTCGGATCGCTGTCGCGCCACAGGTCGCAGACATCGGACGCGTGGCCGAGACGGGCGTCGAGACGTGGGCCCAGCACGTCTCGCCCGTGGAACACGGCAGTCACACCGGCAGCACGCTCGCCGAGGCGGTCGCGGACGCGGGCGCGGTCGGCACGCTCGTGAACCACTCCGAACGCCGGCTCCGGCTCGCCGACATCGACGGTGCGCTCGACGCGGCCGATCGCGCCGGCCTCGAAACCATCGTCTGTGCGAACAACCCCGATCAGATCGGCGCGGCGGCGGCGCTCGGTCCCGACGGCGTGGCGGTCGAACCACCCGCACTCATCGGCGGCGACGTCTCGGTGAGTCAGGCCGATCCCGAAATCGTGGAGGGAGCGGTCGAGGCCGCTGCGGCAGTCGACGATGCCGTGGACGTGCTCTGTGGCGCAGGCATCTCCTCGGGCGAGGACCTCGCGGCCGCCGGCGACCTCGGCGCGACTGGCGTCTTGCTCGCGAGCGGCGTGGCGAAGGCCGACGAACCAGAGGAAGCGCTCGTCGATCTGGTCGAACCGCTCGCGTAGGGCCGGATGGCTGAAACGGGAACGCGAGCCGTGGCGCGAAATCAACACCATGATTGATTAGGGACGTGGACGGTGGTCGAGACATGGCAGCACACAACCTGTCCGATTACGAAACCACACGCGAGGAGTTCGCGTGGGACGATATCTACGCCGAGGCCGACTGGGACGCGCCCAGCGAGCTGAACGTCGGCCACGAGGTCTGTGATCGACACGCCGACGGTACTGGTCGAACTGCGCTCCAGTACGCCGGCACCGACGGCGAGCGCGAGACGATGTCCTTCGACGAACTCGCGGAGCGCTCGAACCGGTTCGCGAACGTGCTCGAAAATCAAGGCGTCGAGCGGGGCGATCGGGTGTTCACCTACATGCCCCGAATCCCCGCTCACTACGTCGCGCTGATCGGCACGCTGAAGCGCGGGGCGGTGTTCGGCGGCGTCAACGAGCGCTTCGGCCCCGACGGCATCGCCTACCGGCTCGACGACTGCGACGCGACCGCCGTGCTGACGACCGCGGCCAACCGCGAGACCGTCGAGCGCGCGCTGGAGGACGCGCCATCCGTGGCGACAGTCATCACGGTCGAACGGGACGACGGTGCTGGTGAGGGAGACGGCGACGATAGCGATGAGGACGCCATCGCCGACGGCGACGTGCAGTACGCCGACGCGATGGCCGACGCGAGCGCCGAGTACGAGGCCGCCAGGACGAACGGCGAGGACGACGCGCTGCTCTACTACACCAGCGGGACCACGGGCCCCGCGAAGGGCGTCCGCCACAAACACCGGTGGGTCGCGGGGGTCGCGGCCACCCAGCGGTTCGCGGTCGATCTCACCGACGACGATCTCTACTGGTCGACCGCCGATCTCGGCTGGCTGACCGGCCCGATCAACGTCCTCGGGGCGTGGTTCTGGGGCACGAGTCAGTTCACCTACGAGGACGAGTTCGATCCCGAGGCATGGGCTACCCTGCTCGACGAGTTCCCGATTTCCGTCCTTTTCAGCGTGCCGACGGCCTACCGGATGCTCCGGACGAACGAGGCCGTGCTCGACGGCGTGGATCTCGATCTGCGCCACGCGCTCTCGATCGGCGAACCCCTCTCGGCGGGTGTGGTCGAGTGGGGCGAGGCTTCGCTCGGCGTCACGATCCTCGACACCTACGGCCAGACCGAGACCGGCAACATGGTCATCAACAACTACCCGACGATGGAGCTCCGGCCGGGGAGCATGGGCAAACCTCTGCCGGGTATCGAGTCGGCCATCGTCGATCCCGAGACCGGCGAGGTGCTTTCACCCGGTGAAACCGGCGAGATCGCCCACCGTGGCGAATTCCCGTGCTTTTTCGCCGGCTACTGGGAGAACCAGAAGAAAACCGACGCGTGTTTCGTCGACGGGCCGAACGGCGAGTGGTATCTCTCGGGCGACCTCGCGCACAGGGACGAGGACGGCTACTTCTGGTTCGAGGGGCGTGCCGACGACGTGATCCTCTCCTCCGGCTACCGGATCGGCCCCTTCGAGGTCGAGTCCTCGCTGGGTGAACATCCTGCAGTAACCGAGGCCGCTGTCGTCCCGAAACCACACCAGGAGCGCGGCAACATCGTCAAGGCGTACGTCGTGCTCACCGACGGCCACGACGCCAGCGACGAACTCGCCGAGGAGCTCAAGACTCACGTCCGCGAGGAGCTCTCAGCCCACGAGTACCCGCGGGAAGTGGAGTTCGTCGACGACCTCCCGAAGACCGTCACCGGAAAGATCCGCCGGACCGAGCTCCGCGATCAAACTGTCGACCCGACCGCGGACGACTGATCGCCGCTCGCCGTCGGGGAGAAACGACTTGTAGCTTCGGCTCGCACGGCCGGGCATGATATCGCTCGACGAGGCCGTGACGGCGCGCCTCGAATCCCACGGCGCGCGTTTCGAGGTCCTGGTCGATCCCGACGCCGCACTCGCGATCAAACGCGGCGAGTTCGAGGGCGACCTCGAGGACGTGATCGCCGCCGAGGACGTCTTCGAGAACGCCTCGCGCGGGGATCGACCCGCCGAATCCGACGTCAAGGAGGTGTTCGGGACGACCGAACCCCTCGACATCATCCCCGAGGTGATCCAGGAAGGCGAGATCCAGATCACCGCCGAACAGCGCCGCGAGATGCAAGAACAGAAGCGACGCCAGCTCATCAACACCATCGCGCGCAACGCCGTCAACCCTCAAATGGATGGCGCACCTCACCCGCCGGACCGGATCGAATCCGCCCTCGAAGAGACCGACTTCCGGATCGATCCGATGGAGCCGGCCGACAGCCAGATCGACGAGGCGCTCGACGCGCTTCGTCCTGTCATCCCGATCCGATTCGAGGAGGTCACGATGGCCGCCCAGATCCCCGCCGACCACGCCGGCAGCGCACAGGCCCAGATCCGGCAGTTCGGCGATCTCGTTCGCGAGGAGTGGCAGAACGACGGCTCGTGGATCGGGGTGGTGGAGTTCCCGGCGGGCCTCCAGAACGACTTCTACGAACTCGTCAGCGAACAGTCCGGTGGCGAGGGCGAGACCAAGAAGATCAGGGACGAAGAGGACCTCCGAACGCGATAGTCGGCGGCGTTTCGCTCTCGATGCGGGCGTGTCAGGAAACGCTTCCCGCAGTCTCCGAAGCGGTAGATGCGAGCGCGGCCCCTCAGGACTGTCGGATCCGATGTACCGCATACCCAAGCAGACCAGCGGCCACCGCCAACCACCACTGCCACGGGATTCGATACTCGATGATGCCGGCGAGGACCGCCACGCTGTACACGAGGAAAACGAATGCGACCCCGAGTTGCGCTTCAAGTGGGATTCGGTAAAACGAACGGTCCTCCGAAACTGCTGCATCGGTCGAGCCGGTTCGGGATGGATCGTTCTCGGGAAACCTGAGATAATGCACCAGATAGCCGAACGCGCCAGCGGCCACCGCGATCGATACAACTGCTGGCATTCGGTATACGATGACGTCCGCGAGACCTGCTGCACTGTACACGGCAACAACGAGTCCGAACCCGAGGAACGCCTCGAACGGAATGTGGAGAAACGAACCGCTCCGAGAGTCCGTTGTATCGGTTGGCATGATTCTATGTCGATCGTTTCGGAGCCACGATTTCGTGGCGGAAAATAATACCGATTCGCGCGTGCGCCTGGTCCACGATCGAGTAGTTCGATAGCTCACTCTTCGCGAACGGTCTGGAGACATTGCGGTGACGTCCGCGAACGGAGGCCGGGATTGAAGACGCTCGGCGGCGTAGCGCCGGACGATCGACGCGACAGCGCGTCGGACACCACATGAAGGCCATCATCGCAAAGCGGGTCGACACTGGCACCGCCGACACCGGGGAGATCACCGACCTCGCGAGAGCAGCCGACTACGAGGTCGTCGGGGTGATCACCCAGACGAGGACCGAGGACGCCGGGCTCCACTTCGGCGAGGGGAAGGTCGACGACCTCGCGGCGCTCGTCACCGAGACCGGCGCTGGAACCGTGATCTTCGACAACCGGCTCGGACCTTATCAAACCTACAACCTCGGTGGACGACTCCCCGACGACACCGCGGTGATCGATCGCTTCCGACTCATCCTCGAGATCTTCGGCCAGCGCGCACGCACCCAGAAGGCTCAGTTGCAGGTCGAACTCGCGGAGCTCCGGTACGAACTCCCGCGCGCGGAGGCGAAGACCAGCCTCGCCAAACGTGACGAACGCCCCGGGTTCATGGGACTCGGCGAGTACGACGAGTCGCGCGAACAGGACATCAAAGCCCAGATCAGCGCGATCCGCGAGGAGCTCGACGGGATCGAGGAGACCGAACAACACCGGCGAGAGCAGCGTCGGGAGTCGGGGTTCGACCTCGTGGCGCTCGCGGGCTACACCAACGCCGGGAAGTCGACGCTCCTCCGACAGCTGGCGGCCGACGTGGCGGTCGACGAGAACGAGGATCTCCACCCGGATCTCGAACCCACCGCCGAGTCCGAGGACCGGCTGTTCACGACGCTCGGAACCACGACTCGCCGGGCGGCGATGGACAGACCAGTCCTGGTGACCGACACGGTCGGGTTTATCGCTGATCTCCCTCACTGGCTGGTCGAGTCGTTCAAGTCCACCCTCGACTCGGTGTATCGGGCGGATCTCGTCCTGCTGGTGGTGGACGCGAGCGAGTCGGTCGAGGAGATGCGCGAGAAGCTCGTCACCGCCCACGACACGCTCTACGAGCGCAACGAGGCCCCGATCGTCACGGTGTTGAACAAGACCGATCTCGTGCATCCCGACGAACTGGCCGAAAAGCGCGACGCGCTGTCGTCGCTCGCGCCGAACCCTATTACTGTGAGCGCTGCCGAGGCCGACGGGATCGACGGCCTCCTCGATCGGATCGAGCGCGATCTCCCCGACTACGAGCGAGAGCGCCTCGTGCTCCCGATGACCGACGAGACGATGAGCCTCGTCTCGTGGATCCACGACCACGCCCGGGTCGAGGACGTCTCCTACGGCGACCAGGTCACCGTCTCGTTCGCGGCGCGACCGGCCGTGATCGAGCGCTCGCGCGACAGGGCCGGCGACCTCCCAGTCCCGGAGTCCGCCTGACCCACCGCACCGGCGGATCGGTCCCACGACCTGTCTTCTCCGGGAACCGCACCATTCATCAGAAAAGTTTATGCCGTACTGCCGCAGCAACGTATGTGAGTTCGTCTCATGACCGAAGAGTCACGTTCCGCGGCGGGGATCGACCTGGCGGATCTCGGGCGGTGTCGGCTCCACGGACTGCTGTTCGACCGAGCCGTCACCGACGAGTGTCCGCTCTGTGAGTACGAGCGTGCGGAACGGGTGGCGCGATCGCGTCACGACGGACACGGATCCCGCTGAGCGTCGCCGACGGGGATCACGGTGGCCGAGCACGGTTCGTCGGCAGCCTAGGTACAAATACCCCCAACAGGGGTTGGGAGAACGCTTACGCGGCGACGACGACTTGGAGTGATACGATTTCACATGGCATCCAACCTCGGAGTGGACGTCGGCGGCACCTTCACCGACGTCATCGTGTTCGACAAGGACACGCACGAGCTCACGATCGACAAGGTGTTGTCGACGCCGGCGAACCCGTCGGAGGGCGTACTCGCCGGCGTGGAGGAGGCGACCGGGAAGGCCGGTGCGTCGGTGGCCGATCTGGAACTGCTCTTTCACGGAACGACGGTCGTGACGAACATGCTGCTCGAGGAGACCGGCTCGCGCGTCGGCCTCATCACCTCGGACGGCCACGAGGACATCCTCCACCTCGCACGGGCGTGGACGCCAGGTCCGCTGTACGGCTGGATGGACATGGAAAAGCCCGATCCGCTCGCCGACCTCGTGGACACGCGCGGGGTTTCGGGTACGATCAGTTCGCCCGAGGGAGAGGTGACCGAGCCGCTCGACGAGGCCGCGGTCCGCGAGACGGTGCGCGACCTCGCCGACTCGGGAATCGAATCGCTGACCGTCGCGCTGCTCAACTCGTATCTCAACCCGGCACACGAGGAACGCGTTCGGGAGATCGTGGCGGAGGAAGCCCCGGAGCTGCCGGTGTCGATCTCGGCGGAGATCGTTCCCGAGTACGGCGAGTACGAGCGGACGCTCACGACGGTCATCAACGACTACGCCCGCCCGCACGTCATCGACTACCTCGACGAGCTCGACGCCGCGCTCGAAAGTGCTGGCTCGACGGCGACGATGAACGTCGTCCGCTCGGACGGCGGACTGATGAGCTCCGGGGCGGCGAAGAACCATCCCGTCGAGCTCGCGCTCTCGGGCCCGAGCGGTGGCGTGGTCGGCGCGGCGACCATCGCGGAGAAGAAGGGCGTTCCCGACGTTCTGACGCTCGACATGGGCGGCACCTCGACGGACGTCTCGCTCGTCGAGGACTACACGGCCGAGACGACCCGCCAGACCAAGGTCGGCTATCGCGAGTTCAAGTCCCGGGCCGTCGACGTGAACACCGTCGGGGCCGGCGGCGGCTCGATCGCGCGCATCCAGCTCAGCGGCTCGCTCCAGGTCGGCCCGGAGAGTTCCGGTGCGAACCCCGGCCCGGCCTGCTACGGCCAGGGCGGCGATGAGCCGACGGTGACCGACGCCAACGTCGTTCTCGGGCGCATCCCGCCGATGGTCCAGCTCGGCGGCACGATGGAGCTCGACCGCGAGGCCGCCCACGAGGTCATTGAGGACATCGCCGACGAACGCGAGAGTTCGGTCGAGGAGGCCGCACAGGCCATCCTCGACATCGTGAACGAGAACATGCACAGCGCGCTCCGGGTCGTCTCGGTCGAACGTGGCTACGACCCGCGCGAGTTCGGTCTCGTCGCCTTCGGCGGTGCCGGCCCGATGCACGCCAACGCGCTCGCCGACGTGATGGGTGCCTATCCACTGGTCGTCCCGCCGGGACCGGGCGTGATGAGCGCCTTCGGCTTCCTCACGAGCGACGTCCAGAACGAGTTCTCCGAGACCTACCTCGAAACCGACCGCGACGTCGACGGCGACGACGTCCACGCCGAACTGCTGGCGCTCCGCGAGGAGGCGACCGACTGGCTCGACTCGGAGGGCGTCGACGAGACCGACCACGTCTTCGAGTACTACGCCGACTGCCGGTACTTCCGCCAGGACATCCAGATGTCGATCCCCATCGATCTCGACAACCTCCGGAGCGAGACGGGCCTCGCCGAGATCAAGGCCGACTTCGAGGCACGCCACGACAGGCGGTTCGGCTTCTCGCTCGACGCCCCCCTCGAAATCGCCAACCTCCGCGTCATCGGGAAGGGTACCGTCGAGGGCGTCACCATCGAAGAACACGACCTGACCGAGGAGGTCCCGAGCGCGGCGAAGGTCGACACCGACGAGGTCTACTTCGACGGCGAGTACCACGAGACCGGGATCTACGACCGGGCGGAGCTGCTGCCGGGCAACGAACTCGACGGTCCGGCGATCGTGGTCGCGGACGACGCGACCATCGTGGTGCAGCCCGATCACGTCGCGACCGTCGACCGCTACGCCAACGTCGAGATCAACCGAGGTGATGGTCAATGAGCACCGAAACCCCCGAGTTCGTCGGCGAGCACGACATCGACGCGACGACGCTCGACATCGTCGAGAGCACGCTCGAAAACACGCGCCACGAGATGGACCGCGTGCTGGAGACGACGGCGATCAGCCCCGTCATCCGCGAGCAGTCCGACCAGTTCCCGCTCATCGCCGACCCGGAGGGTCGGATGGTGATGGGGCAGTTCGGCTCCGCCATCGAGACCATCATCGACAACGCCAGCTTCGGCTGGGAGGACCTGGAGGACGGCGACGTCGTCGCCACCAACGACCCCTACATGTGCGCGGGCGCGATGTCACACACCCCCGACATGCTCCTCCTGCGCCCGATCTTCTACGAGGGCGAGCGCGTCGGCTTCGCCAGCCAGTGGGGCAATCTGATGGACGTCGGCGGCAAGACCCCCGGCAGCATGCCCGTCGAGGCGACCACCATCTTCGAGGAGGGGATGCGCCTCCCACCGGTCAAACTCTACAAGGAGGGTGAACTCGACGAGGGGCTCCTCGAAACCTTCGCCCACAACACCCGCCTCCCGGACCACGCTGAGGCCGACATCAAGGCGCTCGCGGCGGGGACCGCGGCCGCCGAGGAGCGCGTTCAGGAGCTCTGCGAGCGGTTCGGGCCGGAGACCTATCTGGAGGGATGTGACGCGGTGCTCGATCGGACCCGCGACGGGATGATCGACCTCATCCGGGAGTTCGTCCCCGAGGGCGAGCGCTACACCTTCGAGGACCGCGTCGACGACGACGGGATGGGCAACGGCCCGATCAAGCTCCACCTCGAGATCTACCGCGAGGGCGACACCGTCCACCTCGATTGGGAGGGGACCGACGACCAGGTGCCCGGGACCGTGAACTTCCTCCTGAACGAGAAGATGTTCAAGATGTTCACCGGGGTCTTCCTCATCATGGCGTTCGACCCGCTCCTGACGTTCAACGACGGCTACTACGACCTCTTCGAGGTGAACCTCCTCGAGGGGACCGTCGTCCAGCCGGAGTTCCCGGCGGCGCTCGGCAACCGGCTGCCGCTGATGGCGCGGCAGTTCGACGTGCTCCAGGCCACCTTCTCGAAGCTCATCGACGGGTTCTCGGTCGCCGGCAGCTACGGCACCTCGCCCAACTTCGTCTACGCCGGCGTCGACGCCGAGGGCAACCAGTTCCAGATGCTCGAGATCCTCTACGGCGGGATTCCCGCGAGGCCGGGTGGCGACGGGCTCGACGGCCACTCGTGGTGGCCGCTGTTCCGAACGGTGCCCGCCGAGTACCAGGAGGCGTACTACCCGCTGACCATCGACGAGTACAGCACCCGCGCGGACACCGGCGGGGCTGGTCGCCACCGCGGCGGCCACGGCATCTCGAAGGTGTACACCTTCGAGGAAGACGGCGCGATCACGTTCCAGGACGACCGTGCCCACACCTACCCGTGGGGCGTCGACGGCGGGACGCACGGCGGAACGAGCGAGAAGACACTCGTCCGCACCGATGGCACCGAGCTGGAACTCCCCTCGAAGGCCGAGAACGTCCCCGTCGAGCCTGGCGACAAGCTCGTCTTCAGCACCGCCGGTGGTGGCGGCCTCGGCGACCCCCTGGAGCGCGATCCCGAACTCGTGGCCCGAGAGGTCCGTCGCGGCCTCGTCACCGAGGCGGCCGCCCGCGAGGAGTACGGCGTGGTTCTCGACGAGGACGGCAGCGTCGATCGAACGGCCACCGAAGACCAGCGCGAGGACGTCCGCGAGAACCGCGACGAGCTCGCAGCGTTCGACTACGGGCCGCTGCCGGACGACGACGAGCTCGAAGCACGGATCGCCGAGGAACGCCGCGAGTTCGACCAGCGCGACGGTTGAGCCCTCGGCACCATTTCGCTACATCCCACACAGACACAATGACAGATACGGACTGGATCGAAGATACTGAACAGTTGTACGCCGATCGCGACTTCGGCGGCACGGTCGGCATCGGCGAGCGGCCCGCGCTGCTCGTCATCGACCTCATCAACGCCTTCACCGATCCCGAAAGCGATCTCGGCTCGGACGTCGAATCCGTGCTCGCCCGGACCGAAGGGTTGCTGGACGCGTTCCGCGAGCACGACCTGCCCCGGTACTTCACCACCGTCGCCTACGAGGAGTCCTACGGCGACGCCGGGCAGTTCATCGAGAAGGTGCCAGCGCTCCGCGAACTCGAACGTGGGACCGACGCGGTGGCGGTCGACGACCGGATCGCCCCGATCGGCGACGAACGGGTGATCCTCAAGAAGTACGCGAGCGCGTTCTTCGGGACCGATCTCGAAACCGAACTCACCACCCACCGCGTCGACACGCTGGTGCTCGCGGGCGTGACGACCAGCGGGTGCGTTCGCGCGACCGCCGTCGACAGCCTCCAGCACGGCTACCGCACCATCGTCCCCGCCGACGCCGTCGGGGACCGTGCCGAGGGCCCGCACGAAGCCAATCTCTTCGACATCGACGCGAAGTACGGCGATGTCGTCACGACCGAGACGGTACTGGAGTCGCTCGACGATGACCAGAGGAGCACACCATGACCGCACGCGAACGCCAGGGTCCGCTCGACGGCCTGCGGGTCATCGACATGTCGGGGATGATCAGCGGTGCCTTCGCGACGACGCTGCTGGGCGATTTCGGTGCCGACGTGGTGATGATCGAGCATCCCGAGGTCGGCGATCCGATCCGGGAGTGGCCACAGAAGACCGAGGACGGAGTCTCGCTGTCCTGGAAGTCCCTCGGCCGGAACAAGCGGTGTGTCACGCTCGATCTCGGCTCCGAGCGCGGCCGCGAGATCGCCCTCGATCTCGTCGCGGACGCCGACGCCGTCTACGAGAACTTCCGCCCCGGGACGATGGAACGGTGGGGACTCGGCCCCGACGATATCCACGAGATCAACGAGGAAGCCATCATGGTCCGGCTCTCGGGCTACGGACAGACCGGCCCGAAGTCCCAGAAGCCGGGTTTCGGCACCATCGCCGAGGGGGTCTCGGGCTGGGCGCACGCCAATGGGTTCCCCGATCGTGAACCCTTACTTCCGCCGGTCAGCCTCGCGGACATCCAGGCCGCCCAGTTCGCGCTCCAGGCGACGCTGATGGCGATCTTCGAGCGCGATATCGGTCGCGGCGGCAGCGGCGAGGGCCAGGTCATCGACGTCTCGCTGACCGAGCCGCTGTGGCGGATCTTCTTCGGCGAGGTCGAGGCCTACGACCGGATGGGGCACGTCCGCGAACGCACCGGGAACCAGCACCCGAACACCGCCCCGAGGAACATCTACGAGACCGCGGACGGCTACCTGACGATGTCGGCCTCGAACCAGAAGATCTTCGAGCGGGTCGCCGAGACGATCGACAAGGAGTGGCTGATCGACGACGAGCGCTTCGCGGACAACGCCACCCGCGTCGCGAACAGCGAGCCGCTCAACGCCGCAATCGAGGAGTGGACGAGAGAGCGAACCACCGACGAGGCCATCGAGATCCTCGAAGCCAACGACGCCATCGTCGGGCCGGTCTACGATATGCACGACATCTTCGAAGACGAGCAGTTCGAGGCACGCGACGACATCGTCGAGGTCGACGATCCCGACGTCGGCGCGATCAAGACGTTCGGCCTCGTCCCGAAGTTCTCGCGCACGCCCGGCGAGGTCGAGTTCCTCGGCCCACGCCACGGCGAGCACAACCGCGAGGTCTACCACGGCGATCTCGGGCTCTCGGAGGCAGAGCTGGCCGAACTCCGTGACGAGGGGATCATCTGAATGCAGTTGACCGACGTCACGCTCCGCGAGGGCGACCAGATGTCCGGACGAGAGTTCACCGCCGATGCCAAGATCGAGTGCGCTCGGGCGCTCGACGACCTGGGGGTGCCGTTCGTCCAGCCTGGCTTTCCCGCGACCGGCGAGAAGGATCGGGAAGTCATCAGTGAACTCGCCGGGACGACCGACGCCGATGTCGTCGCGCTCGCGCGCGCTCTCGAAAGCGACATCGACGCCGCCCTCGAAAACGACGCCGACGTGGTCGAGACGTTCGTCTCGGCCTCCAACCGTCACCTCGAACACCTGCTCGGCGTCTCCAGGAACGAGATGCTGTCGATGCTCGGCGAGGCCGTCGACTACGTCCACGACCACGGCGTTACCGTCCACGTCACGCTCGCCGATGCGTTCCGGACCGACCGCGATCACCTCGTCGAGATCGTCGAGACGGTGCCGGACGCGGCGTTCGTGTCGCTGGCCGACACCGTCGGCGCGCGCACCCCCGAAACCGTCGAGGAGTGCCTCGACGGGCTCGCCGGCCGCGTTGCGTTCGATCGACTCGGCGTCCACTTCCACGACGACATGGGGTGTGCGACGGCCAACGCGCTCGCGGCCTACCGCGCGGGCGTCGGGAAGGTGGACGTCAGCGTCGGGGGCCTCGGCGAGCGCGCGGGCAACACCCCGCTCGAAGAGCTTGCGGTCGCCTGCGCTATCGACCACGACGACGATCTCGGCCTCGCGACCGACGCGCTCGTCCCGACCTGTCGTGGCGTGTTGGACACGCTCGGAGAGCCCTACGGCGATCGCAAGGCGGTCCTCGGCACGGCGATCGCCGAACACGAGTCGGGCATCCACACCGCGGCGATGCTCTCGGACCCTGCGACGCTCGAACCGTTCGACCCCGGACGGTTCGGCGGGGAGCGACGCCTGGTGTTCGGGAAGTCGACCGGCGAGGGCGGCGCACGCCGGCTCCTCGAACGGGCGGGTGTCGATCCCGACGGCGAAACCGTGGCTGCGTACCTCGACACCCTGGCTGCGGCGGGCCCGCTCGATCTCGACGCGGCGCTCGCACTCGCCGAGCGGGAGTTCGGTTCGTAGCGTGGCCGGGATCGGATCGCGCACGAAACCTTATCCGTCGTTCCTGTAATGTGGAGCTACGGACCAGGGAGCACATGTTCGAAGCAGAACTCCATCTCCAGCAACACAAGCCGTGTGTCGTCTCCCAGCTCGCGAGGGAGTTCGACACGGCGATCGAGATCGCGATCGAGGAGCTCCACGACGAGCTGGTGACGTTCGTCATCGAACTCGACGAGCGGCTGACGGGCGTGCTGGACCGGCTGGCCGACTCCGAGCAGGTGCACCACGCCGAGGGGCTCGGCGACGGCAACTTCCTCGTCACCAAGACTTCCTGTGGTGCGTACTCGGCCATCGAGCGGAACCACGGCATTCTCCGCCGACCCAACGTCGTCGACGCCAACTCCCGAGTGTACACCGTCCTCTTCTTCCGCCGCGAGGACCTGCGCGCCATGATCGAGGCGTTCCGGGAGATCGGCACCGTGACCCTCGGGAAGGTCGCGCCGTTCGAGGACGGCGGCGTCCAGCTCACCGACCGACAGTACGAGGTCATCGAGCATGCGCTCGCCGCGGGCTACTTCGAGTGGCCACGCGACGTCACGAGCGACGAACTCGCTGCCGAACTCGACATTAGCCGCGCCACGCTCCTCGAACACCTCCGCAAGGCCGAGTCGAAGCTCCTCACCGACGCCCTCGATTCGATGACGACCGACACGGAGCAATCGAGCCGCTCGGAGCCCACGACGCCGCCGAAGTGACGCCGCTCGGAACTTCGGTTCCCGCGTGACTCGCGCCGTCCAGATGCCCGTTTGCTCGGAGAAGAGCCCTCGAAGCCTTCGAAGCAGAGGGAACAAGCCAGGGGTGGGATTCGAACCACCTGAACTTCGCTCGCTAGCGCTCGCTCGTTCCGTACTTCGAATCCCACGTCGGCTCTCACCGACCTCACCTTCGTTTGGACGGCAGAGAGCCAGGGGTGGGATTCGAACCCACGAATTCTCGATTACAAATCGAGTGCTTGCACCGCCCAAGCTCCCCTGGCGCGCTCGTCCCTTACCCACCCTCGGGTTTGTCGGTGTCGCTTTCGAGCGGCTTTTCGAGGTCGATCCGATGGGGGGTGTATCCGGCCCGGCGGTAGAACCGTCGGGCCGCCTCGTTGTCCGCAAGTACCGAGAGCCCGACGGCCTCGTAGCCCGCCTCCTGGAGCGCCGATTCGGCCGCCGCGAGCAGTTCGGTCCCGATCCCCTCGTTCCGGCGCTCGGGGGCCACGACGACGTTCCGGACGATCCCGCGCGAGACGTCTTGCTCGTAGCGCTCGCCTTCCGGGCCGAACATCACGAATCCCACGATCCCGTCCGTGTCCGTCGCGTCCGCACTCGCTCCACCCACGTTCGCTTCATCCGCAGTCGTCTCGTCCGGGTCGGCACGGGCGACCAGCAGTTCGCCGGCGACGATGTGGCGCACGATCGCCTCGCGGATCGTCGCCCGGTTTCGCTCGGCGAGGAGATGCGAGCCGAACGCGCGTTGCTCGCGTGCGAGTGCGATCCACTGATCGGCGACGTCGTCGGCGTCGTCGGTGGTGGGCGATTCGATCCGCACTACCGGAGCGCCTCGACCGCGGGGAGCGCGTCGCCGGTCAGGAGCGTGAGCGCCGCGCCGCCGCCGGTGCTGACGTGATCGAACCCCTCGATACCCAACTGACGGACCGCCGCCGCGGTGTCGCCGCCGCCGACGATGCTCTGTTCGGCCCGCGTCGCGGCCTCGTAGAGTCCCCGCGTCCCTTCGGCGAACGCCGCCTCCTCGAAGACGCCCGCCGGTCCGTTCAGGATCACCGTGCCTGCGCTCTCGATGATCCCGCCGTAGGTCGCGATCGTCCGACTTCCGACGTCCATCGCAGGGGCGTCAGTTTCGGCCGGGAGGTCCGCGACCGCGACCTCGTGGCGATCGCCGTCGCGCTCGATCGCGACGTCCTCCGGAACCTCGATCCGGTCGTACGAATCGAGCAGATCGCCCGCGCGGTCGATCTCGTCCCAGTAGCCCGCGTCGTAGACGAACTCCGCGGTCGCGTCGCCGAGTTCGGCCCCGCCGGCGAGCAGGCAGACGTTGCCGATCACGCCCGCCGTGAGGACGGTGTCGGCGAGATCGCGTTCGAGCACGCTCTCGGCCACGCCGATCGAGTCGCCGACTTTCGCGCCGCCGAGCACGTACACCCGGGGCGTGGGCGTCTCCTCGATCGCATCCAGCACGTCGAGTTCGCGCTCCATCACCCGGCCAGCGTAGCTCGGCAAGCGTGGGGGAAAGCCGACGAGCGAGGGTTGTGAGCGGTGGGCGGCCGCGAACGCGTCGTTGACGTAGGCGTCGAGCGCGGGCGCGAGCCCACGGACGAGGTGGGTGTCGGCGGCGCGTTCGGGGTCGAACTCCATGTACTCCTCGGCGTAGAACCGGGTGTTTTCGAGGACGACGGCCTCGCCCGAATCGAGCGCCGCGACACGATCGCGCGCCGCCACGGAGAAGGTGGCGTCGCAGTAGTCGACGGGGCGGTCGAGCAGTTCGTCGAGCCGATCGGCGTGGGCGGCGAGCGTGGCGAAATCGTCGCCGCCGGGTCGGCCCTGGTGGGCGAGGATCGCCACCCGCGCGCCGCGGTCGAGCAGCTCCGCGAGCGTGTCGACGTGCGCGCGGAGCCGGGCGTCGTCGGCGAGCTCGCCCCCCGAGACCGGGCTGTTGATGTCGATGCGGACCCCGACGGCGACGCCCTCACAATCGAGGTCGTCGAGGGTTCGTATCATCGTTCGTCCTATTCCTGCGCCCCGGCAAATCCCTTTCTGTCCCGGCGGTGCGCGCCGGACGGTCACACGGGACTCGCCCTCGTTCGCGCGCTCGTCGGTGCGTACGCCCGTCGTCACCGCCCGACAGTGGCTAGGTGTGGCAAAGTTTATTACCGTCTCACCACCCCCACCTCACGTGGAACACTATCATGGGCATCTCTGAGACGTACGATCGTGGCCGGAGCTTCGTCGTCGACCAGCCGCTTGGGGTCGTCGCCGGCGTGGTCGGCGTGCTGTTGATCGTCGATCTCGCCACCAAGCTGGCGAACGGCTCGCTGTCGGTTCTCAGCCTCGCACTCTTCCTGAAGGACGGGCTGATTCAGGGGCTCGTGATCGCACTCGCGGGTGTCGGCCTCTCGATGACGTACTCGCTGCTGGGCTTCGCGAACTTCGCCCACGGCGATTACATCACGGCGGGAGCCTTCGCGGGCTGGGCGACGACGTACATCATCGGCGGGCTCGGCGCGCTCCCGGTCGGCGATCTCTTCTTGCTGGGCGTCAGCGGCGAGGCCAACGCGGGTACCGTCGGAGTGAGCATCGTCTCGACGCCGATCGCCGTTCTCCTGGGACTCGTCGTCGCGATCGCCTTCACCGCCGGCCTCGCCCTTCTCATCGACCGACTCGTCTACAAACCGATGCGCAATCAGGAGGGGATCGCGCTGCTCATCGCGAGCATCGGAGTCGCACTCGCGCTCCGCTATCTGCTCGCCTTCGTCTTCGGCACCAGTCGGCCGGGTGTCACCGGCGGCGACATTCCGGGGTTCGAGGTGCCAGTCCTCGGCATCCGGCTGAACGCCCACGAGATCGCGCTCGCGGTCGGCGCGGTCGTGTTGATGGTCGGCGTCCACCTCCTGCTCCAGTACACCAAGCTCGGCACCGCGATGCGGGCGATGGCTGACAACCGCGACCTCGCGCGCGTCACCGGGATTCCCACGGAGCGGGTCGTGCGCGCGACGTGGGTCATCGGCGGCGGGCTGACCGGCGCGGCGGGCTACCTCGTCACGCTCGAAACGGGCACGATCGCGTTCGACTTCGGCTGGATCCTCCTGCTGCTCATCTTCGCTGCGGTCATCCTCGGCGGGATCGGATCGATCTACGGCGCGATGTTCGGCGGGCTCACGATCGGCGTGGCGAGCACCGTCTCGCTGGTCTGGCTCCCCTCGGAGTTCACCACCGCCGCCGCCTTCGCGGTGATGATCCTGATCCTCGTGCTGAAACCCTCCGGGCTGTTCGGCGGGGTGACGACCGCATGACTCGCCCCCACGATCAGACGGCGGCGGAACCTGATCGAACTCCGGGGGCGAGAGTCGCCACGAGAGCGAGGACGGTCGGACAGCGGGAAACGATCCGGGTTCGGGAGGCGGGCCGATGAGCACCGCCGACCGGCTGTCCGAACGGCTCGGCAACTCCGACGCCGGGTTGATTCTCGCCGTGATGGCCGGGCTCTACCTGCTGTTCATCGTCTTCGGTCTGCTGCTCGGTCTCGACGTCGGCGGGATCGCGAGCACCCTCCAGCGGCTCACCTTCCTCACGGCAGTGTACGCGCTGCTCGCGCTCGCGCTGAACCTCCAGTGGGGGTACGCGGGCCTCTTTAATATCGGCGTCGCCGGCTTCATGGCGGTCGGCGCGTACACGATGGCGATGTTGACCGCACCGGTCGATCCCCAGGTCGGCGGGATCCCAGGGCTCGGTCTCCCGCTGTGGGCCGGGGTCGTCGGTGGAATGCTCGCGGCCGCGCTGGTCGGCGGGATCACGGCGCTGCCCGCGCTCCGGCTCCGGGCGGACTACCTCGCGATCGTCACGCTCGCGCTCTCGGAGATCATCCGGCTGATCTACAACTCGACGACGTTCCAGTCGTTTTCGATTGGCCCCTTCGAACTCGGGCCGATCTCGATCGGCGGTGTCGAACTCGGCACCGGCGGCGCGAGCGGTATCCCCGGCCCGATCAACCCCGTGCGCGATCTCTACTACACCGACCCGGCGAGTTCGGCGTCGCCGCCGACCGCGTTCGGCCAGGCGATGTTCGACTTCTTCGGCGGGTTCGGGCTCGACGGCCCGACCGTGGTCGACTGGACGTACACGCTCGTGCTCGTGGTGTTCGTCGGCCTCTTCTACCTCCTCCTGACGCGGGTCGGCAACTCGCCGTTCGGCCGGGTGCTGAAGGCGATCCGCGAGGACGAGATCGTGGCGAGCTCGCTCGGGAAGAACACCCGGTGGTTCAAGATCAAGGTGTTCATGCTCGGGTGTGCGCTGATGGGGCTCGCCGGCATCCTCTGGCAGGGCAGCCAGGCGCTGATCACGCCCGCCCTGTTCCTCCCGATCGTCACCTTCTACGTGTTCATCGCGCTGATGGTCGGCGGATCGGGATCGAACACCGGGAGCGTCATCGGCGGCGCGCTGTTCGCCGGTCTGCTCTTTCTCGGCCCGACGTTCGTGGGACGGATCGTCGACAGCTCGTTCAGCCTCGGGAACGCCCCGAACACGTTCACCGCCGCGATCGGTGCGCTCGGCTCGCTCGACATCACGCCGCTGGTCGCGTACACGCTCGACAACATCAGCGTGCTCCGGTTCGTGCTCCTCGGGGTCGTGCTGGTCGTCCTGATGCAGCGTCGCCCGGAGGGGCTGCTCGGCCACCGGAAGGAGACGGCGGCCGCCGTCGATCTCTCCCGGCGGAGCGTGTCGGGAGGCGAAGCGACCGGAGCAACCCGGGCCGACGGTGGTGTGTCGGAGACGACCGAAGCGCCCGACGGCGAACGGGGTGACGACGAATGAGCGACACCGACTCGACGACCCGCACTGACACCCGGAACGCCATCGAGGGCGAGGACGGCCCCGAGAACATCGACGAGATCGACCCCGACGACGAGTCCGACGTCGAGCGCGCGGCGCGCGAGACGCCGCCCGGCCGCCCGCTCCGGGTCACGAACCTCCGGAAGGAGTTCGGCGGGCTGACCGCGGTCGACGACGCGAGCTTCGACGTCGAAGCGGGGTCGCTCACCGGACTGATCGGCCCCAACGGCGCGGGGAAGTCGACCACGTTCGACTGTATTACGGGTGTCCATCACCCCACCAGCGGCTCGGTCCACCTCCACGACGAGGAGATCACCGGCCTCCAGCCCTACCAGATCGCCGATCGTGGGCTGGTCAGGACCTTCCAGATCGCGCGCGAGCTGGAGGAGATGACCGTGCTCGAGAACATGATGCTCGCGCCACGGGCCCAGCGCGGCGAGTCGCTCTGGCGGTCGGTGCTGCCCGGCGCGCGGGGGGGCGTTCGCGACCAGGAACGCGAACTCCGCGAGCGGGCGTGGGAGACGCTCGATTTCTTCGAGATCGACCACCTCGCCGAGGAATATGCAGGAAACCTCTCGGGCGGCCAGCGAAAGCTCCTCGAGATGGCGCGGGCGCTACTCACCGATCCCGAGGTCGTCCTGCTCGACGAACCGCTCGCGGGGGTGAACCCTACCCTGGAGGCAAAGCTCCTCGATCGGATCCACGACCTCCGCGAGCAGGGGTACACCTTCCTGCTGGTCGAACACGACATGGACGTCATCATGGAGAACTGCGAGCGCGTCATCGTGATGCACCGCGGGCGGGTGCTCGCCGACGACGCGCCCGCGGCGATCAGGGAGAACGAACAGGTCATCGACGCCTACCTCGGAGCGAACGTATGAGCAACGACACCGACGAGACGGCGAGTGACGAACCCCGAACCGAGGAGACCGCAGCCGACGAAACCGCGACCGACGAGACGACGGCCGACGCGAGCGACGGGGCCACGGCGAACGGAACGGAAACCGACGGGAACGCGACCGGGACTGCGGCGACCGGCGGCACCGACGAAGCGACGGACGCGACCACTGCCGGGGCGAGTACGTCCACCGATCACCCGGACGGCCTGCTCGCGGTGTCGAACCTCGACGCGGGCTACGGCGAGCTCCAGATCCTCGACGACGTCGACCTCGACGTGGGCGACGGCGAGTACGTCACCATCGTCGGCCCGAACGGCGCGGGGAAGTCGACGGTGATGAAGGCGGTTTTCGGGCTGGCGACGTACATGGACGGCCAGATCGCCTTCGACGGCGAGGACATCAGCGGTAACGCCCCGGAAACGGTCATCCGACGTGGCCTGAGCTACGTCCCCCAGAACGACAACGTGTTCGCGGGGCTCTCGGTCCGCGAGAACCTCGAAATGGGGGCGTACATCCTCGACTCGGTGCCCGACGAGGCCTTAGAGGACGTCTTCGAGCGGTTCCCGATCCTCGAGGAGCGCCAGTCACAGCGCGCAGGAACTCTCTCGGGCGGCCAACAGCAGATGCTGGCGATGGGACGGGCGCTGATGCTCGATCCCGACCTCCTGCTGCTCGACGAGCCGTCGGCGGGGCTCGCGCCGGATCTCGTCGACGAGATGTTCGACCGGGTCGACGCGATCAACGACGCCGGGACCGCCGTGCTGGTCGTCGAGCAGAACGCGAAGGAGGCCCTCAGGCGGTGCGATCGGGGGTACGTCCTCGTCCAGGGGGCGAATCGCTACACCGACACCGGCGACGCGCTGCTCGGCGACGAGCAGGTCCGTCGGGAGTTCCTCGGTGGTTGAAAAACAAAACGCACTTTCCGTTCGGTGACGGTCCGACTATCCGCTGCTGTTGTTGCCGGCGCTGCTGTTGCCACCGCCGCCACCGCCACCGCTGCCGCCGAACTGAACGGTGTCTGACTGTTCGATGCTGCCGTCCTCGGTGTACGTGAACACCTCGTAGGTCGCGGCGGCGATGTCGCCGTTGTCGTCGAACGTGAGGTTGCTCGACGCCCCTTGGTAGTTGATCTCCTCGCCGCTCGCGGCCATCCCGATCGCCTCGGCGAGGTTCTCCGGGCCGACCTCCGTCCCGGGCGGGTTGGCGACCGCGTCCATGTTCTCCTGGACCGCCGGGCCGCTGTTCTCGCCGCCGGCGGCGTTCGCGAGGATCTGGACCGCGGTGGCGTCGTACGCCTGCGAGGTGAACACGCCGGGTTCGCTGCCGTACTCGTCCTGGAACGCCTGGGTGAAGAAGTCCCGTGCCGGACCGGCCGCGAGCGGGGCCGTGCCGAGGACGTTGGTCAGCGGCTGGCCGACGTTGCCCGGCAGCTCGGAGTCGCGCAGGCCGTCGGTCACGAGGATCGTGGTGTCGCGGCTGTAGTTCGAGTAGTAGTCCCGGAACAGCTGGTTGCCGCTCTCGGGGTAGCCGATCACCAGCAGTGCGCCCGGACCCGAGGACATCGCCTCCTGGAGCTTCGAGGTGTAGGAGGACTGGGCCTTCTCGAAGGACACCTGTGCCGGCACCTCGCCGCCGAACGCCGACGCGAACGCGTCGGCGAGCGCCTGGCCGTAGGAGTTGTTGACGTACATCACCGACACCGACGAAGCCTCGACGCGCTCGCTCGCGACCTGGGCGAGCACCTCGCTCTGGAGCGCGTCGCTCGGCGGCGTCCGGTAGACGTAGCCGTTGTCCTGCAGCTCCGTGATCGCGGGCGAGGTGCTCGCGGGCGAGGTCAGCACGACCTCGTTCGGGATGGTGACGTTCTGGGCCACCTGGATCGTGGTCTCCGAGGAGGCCGCCCCCGTGATGGCGGGATAGCCCGCGTCGACCAGCGCCTGAGCGGCACTGATGCCAGCCTGCGGGTCGGTCTGGGTGTCCTCCGCCTGCGTGTTGATCGTGAACGCCATGTCAGCGTCCTCGAGCTGGACCGCCGGGAGCAACGCGGCGTCGCGGATCGGCTCGCCGACCGACGCGAGATCGCCCGTCGTCGGCTGGAGGACGCCGACCATGATCTCCCGTCCTTCGGCGCTGCCGCCACCGCCGCCGGTCTCGTTGCCGCTCTCGGTGGTCTCGCCACCCTCGGTGGTTTCCATCCCCCCCTCGGTGGTTTCCCCGCCTTCGGTCGTTTCCATGCCACCTTCAGTGGTCTCGCCGCCCTCGGTGGTTTCGTCGCCACCGCTGGCCTCGGTGTCGGTGGCTTCGCCACCGCCGCCGGATTCGGTGGTATCGCCGCCACCAGTATCGTTGCCGCCGTCGCCGTTGCCACCGCCCGAACATCCGGCTACGCCGGCGATAGCAGCCGTGCCGACGGCAGCCAGGAACTCGCGTCGCTTGGGTTCGTGTCCCATATCAACGATGGTGTTGGTTGAAGAGGGGATAAGTCTTGCCCCTCCATGCCGGGGAACCCGTAGCCGCCACCGGGTTCGTTACGTCTCGCGACAGTTCGGACAGACGAGCTGTCCGTTCACGCTCACGAGATCGCGGGCGAGCGCGCCACAGGCCTCACAGATCCCCTGGGTGTCGTACTCCGCCTCGGGATCGGTCGCTGTCGACGCCGGCCCGGTTCCGGTGTCGGCCTCGGGCACCAGCGTCGAGGCGACCACGACGTCGTGGGCGGTCACCACGCCGACCGGGTCCTCCTCCTCGATCGCGAGGAGCCACCGGACACCCTCGCGCTCCATCGTTCCCGCCGCCGCCGCGAGCGACTCTCCGGAGGAGACCTGAACCACGCCGTCGGACATGACGTCCGCGACGGTCGTCGCCGCCGGGTCGGTGTCGCTCGCCACCAGCGAGAGCGCGTCGCGTTCGCTCAGCATGCCGAGCGCGTCGCGACCCCGGAGCACGATCGCACACTCCGCGCCCTCCTCGAGCAGGAGCTCGACCGTCTCGACCACCCCGTCGCTCTCGCTCACCCCCACGAACTCGCGGGTCATCACGTCGCGCACGGTGACAGCACTACTCATACCAGGGAGTTCCGACCGCGCGGAGTAAAAACTACCCCCGACACGGTTAAGCCCGACGGGAGCCTCAGTTCTCGGTCCGCAGCCGTCAGTCGTCGATCACGACCGCCCGACCGTCGTGGCGACACGCTTCAAGGGCGTGTTTCGCGTCCATCCCCGCCTCGTGGGCGGTGGCTCCTTCCCCGACGCCGACTTTGAGCTCGACGTCGACCGTCTCGCGGACGTGCGAGACCGCGTCGCGGTACTCCTCGGCAGTCATCCCCGCACAGACCGCGATGACGTTGTCGCCACCGACGAAGAAGGAAAGGGAGTCGTGGGCCCGCCGCATGTACCGCATCAGCTCGGCGTACCCCTGTTCGATGTTGATGAACGTGTCGAACTCGTTGAGCTCGTCGGTGTACTGGCCGGTGGCGTCGTTCACGTCGAAGTGGGCGATCCGGAGGTCGTCGTCCGTCCGGTCGGCGTCGGCGAGCGGATCGCCACGGAGCACGGATCGGCGATCCTTGTCCTGGGCGCTGCCAGCGTCTTGGAGCTGGTCCGTCGCGGTCCCGAGCGCCGCGATCGGCGCGGGATCGGCCGCGATGCTCAGGCTCACCGTCACCGGATACCGGTTGGCGACCGACTCCTGGATCAGGGCGTGGTCGTCGGTGTCGAGCCCGTTGGTGACCGCGATCATGTTGTCGAACCGCGAGAAGAAGACGTAGCCGTCGCGGTTGCCGAACAGCTGGGAGAGATCGGCGTACAGCCGGGACTGCATCGTCTGGAGGTCGACCTCGCGGCGCGGTTCGGGCGTGACCGTCCACGGCCCGTAGTTGTCGAGCTGGATGAGCGTCACCTGCGTGTTCGTCATCGAGTACCCGATCTCTCGGGTCGAACCCGTATTTTACTTTGGTTATGGGAAACGGTCCGCCGACCGCGACCAGTCGGGTACTGCCCAACACTCGTCGGCTCCTCTGACGAACGCTGACGGTCAGAGTCCCATCGGTTTACCACCGTGTGTCGTCCGATCGAAGTCCGGCGAACGCCCCACGGATTCGCTGCCACAGCGGTTCCAGGACCGGGTTCGCCCCGATACCGAGATACGCGCGCTGCGGGCGGTACTCGCCGGTTCGGAGCAGGTGCAGCGCGACCGCGGTCGCGCGGTGGTTGCCGTCGGCGATCGCCGGCGGTCCGCTGCCGCGGCGTTTCGTGAGCACGAGCGGCACCAGGCGGTCGGCGTCGGCGAGCGTCTCGGCCATCGAACATGCCCGCTCGACGTCCACCCCCGTCTCGGCTTCGAGCGCCGCCCGATCGCCCGCCGCGATCCGTCGTGCCCCGTCCATCACGTTGCCGCTCGGCGCGAGCGCGTGCCAGGCGAGGCCGTCGGGACCGTCGACGAACCGCAGCCGCTCGAACTCCCCCCGACGGAGTGCGATGCGCGACCACTCGACCGGTCGCGCCCGCCAGAGGAAGGCGGCGGCTCCGGGCTTCCGCCGGAGCAGCGCGTCGAGCGCCTCGTCGTCGTCGAGCGCGTCGACCGCGTCTTCGATCGTTTCGCTCCCGTCGGGCGCGGTGGCGCTCCATTTCGATAGGGGAGTTCGATCGCCGTCGAGTGCTCCGGTCGCCGGGTCGTCGGACGGCTGCTCCCGGCGGCCGTCGGGCGTGTCCGCCCGTCGATCGTCGCGCGTGCCGCCTGGTTCGTCCTCGGTCACGAAGTCGGCCCCCTTCCGGACTTCGGCGGCGAGCCAGTGAGTTATCACTATCCGCTCCGCGACTCGCTCGCCCGCCCACGCCGCGCCGTCGGACGCCACGACCCCGATTTTGGCCCTCGGCGGTCTTCAACGCTCCGCCGGGACGCGACCGAGCACGTCGAGCTGATGGGCGACGTAGGTCAGTTCGCCCCGATCGATCTGGCGGTGGCGTGCCGCGACCCAGCCGGCGAGCGTCCTCGGTTCGAACTTCCCTGTTTCATTGAGCGCGCCCGCGATCGTGTCCACGATGTATCTGAGGAAGAACGCCTCGTCGTCGGGGTACGCCCCCGATCGGGGATGGACAACCCAGTCGGAGCCGCCGGCGGCGAGCACCGTGTCCGTCTCGCTTGCACGGGCGAGGAGGTGGCGGCCGGCGTGGCTGTCGCCGCCGTCGTCGATGTGGGCGTGAAAGGCCCGCTCGATCCTCGTGTCGAGTTCGGGATCCACAGGTGGGGAGAGGATCGTTCCGCCGTCGAAGGTGATCGGGAAGTACCAGCAGCCGCCGGGACGGAGCCCATCGCGGAGGGCGTCGAACGCGTTCCGGGTATCGAACAGGTCGAGGAACGCCTGGCCGACCAGCAGGTCCCACGTGTCGCGCTCGACGTACTCGAAGGCGTCCGCAGTAACCGGTTCGATCTCGATTCGTCGGTCGTCGTTCTCGATGCGAAGCTCGTCGTCGATCGCGGTGACGTCGTGGCCCGCGTCGGCGGCCCAGCGCGACAGGCGTTCGCGTGCGGCGTCGACGTTCGCCGTCTGGTGGTCGACCAGCGTGTACTCGACGGCGTCCGGGAGCACGTCGCGCTCGACGAGGCGTTCGAGCGTCGCCCCCGTTCCCGCACCGACATCGAGCACGCGGAGCGCTCGCGCGCCCGCTTCGTCATCGAGTCTCGCCGCCGCGGTGGCCAGCCGATCGAGCACCTGACGGTCGAGCGCGCGGTCGTCGACCGTCCGCTTCGCGGCGAGATACCGCTGGAACCGCCCGTCAGGGCCCGACATGATTCGGCCTCCCGGAGGGATTTCGGTGCTGTGGTCGTTCCATCGGTTCGGCACTGTCCGCAACGACCCCGTCGAGAAACGCTCGAACCCGGTCGGTGGTCTCGGCCCACGTCGGCCACGCCGTGTAGCGTTCGCGGGCCGCCGTTCCCATCTCGGCCAGGCGTTCGCGATCGGCTTCGAGCGTTCGGACGGCGCGCGCCACCGTGCCGGGATCGCCGGGGCGGAGCAAGAATCCGGTCTCGCCGTGGGTGACGACCGCTCGCGCCCCGCCGGCGGTCGTGGCGAGCGCCGGCAGGCCGAAGCTCATCCCTTCGAGGTACGCGATCCCGAACCCCTCGTGGGTCGAGGGCATCGCGAGCACGTGACTCCTGCTGAGAGCGTCCCGGAGCGCGCCGTCAGGGAGTTCGCCCGCGAACGTCACGCGGTCGTCGACGCCGAGCCCGGCGACCAGCCGACGGATCGACGAGGCGTATCTCGGGTTCGCGTCCGGGCTCCCGACGACGTGGAGCCGCCAGCGTTCGTCGGGGAGCCGCGACAGCCCCTCGATCAGGGTGTGGAGTCCCTTTCGGGGAACGAGACTTCCGACGAAGACCACGCGGAGCGGGCCCGATTCCCGGACACGGGCCTCGATCGCGGCCGGGTCGATGACGGGGTCGAACCGATCGCCCGCCGGCGGCGCGACCGTCGTCTCGACCGTGGCGAGGTCTTCGACCGTTTCGCGTGTCGCCTCGCTGTTGCAGATCGCGCCATCGACGCCGGCGAGGTAGCGGCGCTCGACCGCGCGGTACAGCCCCTTTGCGGGGAGTGGGTGGGCCTCGCTGCTGCGGAGGTGGTGGACGATAGTGACGATCGGGATGTCGCGCCTGGCGCGCAGCCGCGCATTGAGCCCGACGAGTGAGGGATGTGCAAGTTCGTCCTGGAGCAGGACATCGACGGGAGCGTCGATCCGGTCGAGCAGCCGTGTCGAGAGGCCGTCGAGCAGCCCACGTGCGTAGTCGCGCCACGGGAGTTCGATCACCTCGACGCGATCGCCGCGTTCGCGCAGGCCCTCGACGAGCTTGCGGTCGTACCGGAACCCGCCGGTGTTGGTGTCGAGGTCGCCGTAGCACACGAGGCCGACGTTCATCGTTCCGGGTTCGTGGCGCTCACACCGACTCCTCGTAGGCGGCCCACGCGTCGTCGTCCTCCCAGATGGTGACCGTGAGCGTCGAGAGGTGGTCGGTGTCGAGTTCGTCGGCCGCGAGCCCCCAGACGACGCGCGCGAAGTGCTCGACGCTCGGGTTGTGGCCCTCAAATTTCGGGCGTTCGTTGAGCAGTTCGTCCTCGTAGCGCGCTCGGATCTCGGCGAGCACCCCTTCGACCGCTTCGATATCGACGAGGTAGTCGTACTCGTCGAGTTCGGGACCCGAAAGCGTGAGTTCGGCCTCGTAGTGATGGGAGTGGACCTCGCCTTCGGGCCCGGGATCGGGCACCGTGAGGTAGTGCTGGGCGACGAAATCCGCCATCACGCTGACCGTGTACATACCACTCGCACGACTGCCTGACATAAATATCGTCGCGCCGCGGAAGCGGCCGCGGTGGCGGTTGCGGAGCGGTGGCGGTTGCGGAGCGGTGGCGGTTGCGGAGCGGTGGCGGTTGCGGAGCGGTGGCGGTTGCGGAGCGGTGGCGGTTGCGGAGCGGTAGCGGTTGCGGGGCGGGCCTCGGCGGATGAAGGGCGAGGCGAACGAGCGAAGCGAGTGAGCCGAGGGCTTCGGTGGTGCTGTGTGTGGCGGGTGTGGAGAACGTCCGTGCGAGCGAAGCGAGCACGGTTCACCGTGAGCGAACGAAGTGAGCGAGCGGGTGTTTTTAGTCCAGGTTTTTGGAAGGGGTTCGAGTGCGAGCGGAGCGAGCACGAGGACCCCTTGTAAAAAAGTGGGGCTTAGTAGGTGAGGAGCACCCCGATCGCCTCTCTCGGGCGTTCGTCGAGGAGGCGATAGGCGTCGTCGGCCCGCTCGATCGGGACCCGATGGGTGATGAACCGTTCGGCGTCGATCCGTTCGAGGAGTCGGCAGGCCTCGCCTAACCGGCGTTCCTTCGACCACCGGCCGCGGTCGACGGGATCGACGGTGCTGACCTGGCTGCTCTGGAGGCGGATCCGACTCCGGTGGAAGGTCCCCCCGAGATCGAGATTCATGGGTTTCGTGCCGTACCACGACCCGATGACCACCTGACCGGCGGTGCCCACGACGCCGATGGCGTCGTCGAGCGCGTCGGGCTGGCCCGAGAGTTCGTAGGCGAGATCCGCGCCGCGAGGTGGCTCGTGACCGTCGAAGCGCGCGTCGAGGTCGTCGTCCGGATCGATCGCGGCGTCGGCTCCGAGCGACATCGACAGCGCCCGCCGGCGCTCGTAGCCGTCGACGGTGACCAGCGTTTCGAGCGGGAGGTCGGCGAGCAACGCGGTGGTGAGGAGGCCGACGACGCCCTGGCCGAACACCGCGACGCGCTCGCCGATCGCGGGCCGGCCATCCAAGAGGAAGTTGACGGCGGCCTCGGCGTTCGCCAGCAGCGCGGCCTCGGCGTCCGAGAGGGCCTCGGGAACCTCGCGGAGTGCCGCCGGCGTGGTGACGAAGTGGCTCTCGTGGGGGTTGAACCCGAACACCCGACGATCGAGCCACGCGTCGTCGACGTCGCTGCCGACGGCCGTCACCCGGCCGACGGCTGCGTAGCCGTACTGGAGCGGGTACTCGAAGTCGCCGTCGAGCGCGTCGATCGACTCGTCGGCCGCCATCGATTCCGGCACCTCGCCGCGGTACACCAGCAGCTCCGTGCCGGCGCTGATGGCCGACGCCGCCGTGCGGACTCGCACCTCCTCGTCGGCCGGTTCCGGGACCGCCGTCTCGCGGAGTTCGAGCGCGCTCGGATCGGTGAAGTACAGCGAGCGCGCCGTCATCAGTGTTCCCGATCACGGCCGAGCGCCTGGCCTCGCGACGAGCCAGCGAGTGTCAGGGGTGCAGCGCTTCGTCCTGCGCTGGCGTTGCCCATACACGTCATCACGTCACACGAGAGGAAGTATCTGTGCGTGGCGGAAACACACGGCTGACATGTTCGACGGTCGATGATCGCGGCAGCGAGCGGATCACCGCAGTTGCGGCCTCTTCCAGTCGATGTGGAGCTGTCTCAGATCCGCTTGAACACGCCCTTCACGAGCGCGAGCGCACCCTGATCCCACGCGACTCGGTGGTCCAGCCCCGTGGCGTCGTCCTCGCGTTCGGGCTCCTCGTAGTTGTCGAGATACCACTCGTAGGTCTCGACGAGCGCCTCCTTGTTCGAGTAGTTGGGCTCCCAGCCGAGCGATTTCAGCTTCTCGACCGACACGTAGGAGTCCTCATGGGCGGTCTCGTACACCCACGGGTACAGCGGCGAGAGGTTCAGCTTTTCGAGGACGCGGAGCGCGAACACGGTGAGCGGCGTGGGCGTCCCGATCGTGCGCTTGCCGGTGCCTGCATAGTCGATCGGGGCCTGAAAGTCCTCCTTCATCGTGCCGAACTCGTCGGCACCGACGTTGAAGACGGTGTTCACGTCCGCTTCGTCCTTCGCGAACATGAACTCCATCGCGCGGACGAGGTCGTAGACGTGCATGAGCTGGTACTTGTTCGTCCCCCACCCGACCATCGGGACGTTCGCGCCCGATTCGATCCAGTCGAAGAGGACCTGGAAGACCCCGAGGCGCTGGGGACCGATGAACGTCTTCGGGCGGAGCACGGAGACACACTCGCCCATCCGGCGGAAGTCCTCGCAGATCTTCTCGGCCTCGATCTTCGCCTCGCCGTACGCCCCGACGCCGTCGAGCGGCGACTCCTCGGTGATCGGATGGGAGTCGTGCGTGCCGTAGACCGCCGTCGAGGAGACATAGACAACGCGATCGACGCCCTCCTCCTTCGCGGCCCAGAGGGTGTTCCGGGTGCCGTCGATGGTGGTCTCGCGGATGCGCCGGTCGTCCCACAGCGGGAGCGCGGCGGCGGTGTGAACCACCGCGTCCGCGCCGGTCGTCTCGATCGCCTCGCGGATGCTCTCCTCGTCGCGGACGTCGCCCTCGATGTACTCGACGCCCTCGATCTCGTCCTCGTCCTTGAACGGCTTGAGATCGAGCGCGGTCACGTCCCAGCCACGTTCCTTGAAATACTGGCAGGTGTGGAGTCCGAGGAAGCCGGTGCCGCCGGTGACCAGCATCGACCCTGGCTCCACGAGTCGCTCGTCGCCTTCGGAGGGAGATGACATTATGTCGGGGTTGACGACCCGGTTTCAACTATCTACCGATACGGCTTCGAGCACTCGTTCGGTGGTTTCACCGTTCGACCGCCCGACGGGGGCACGAAACGATCCGGAACGGTGCGGATCGATCGGTCAGGTTTATGACTCGCAACCTCCCACGGGGGACAATGGCCGAGGCACAGACACATCAGGCGAGCCTCGCGCAGACGGCCGCCGGGCTCGCCCGCGAGATCCGCCCGTGGCAGTGGTACAAGCAGGCGGTGCTCCTGATCGCGATCGTGTTCTCAGGCCGGCTGTTCGATCCCCTCGCGTGGGGACAGGTCGCGATCGGCGTCGCGGCGTTCTGTGCGGTCGCCGGCGCGACCTACATCTTCAACGACATCAGCGACGTCGAGGCCGATCGCCGCCACCCCGAAAAGCGAAAACGCCCGATCGCCAGCGGCCAGGTGAGCGTGCCGACCGCGGCCGCGTTCGGCGTCGGCCTCCTCCTGTTCGGGTTCGCGCTGTCGTACGCCCTTGGGGGATTGTTCGTGCTGATCGTGGCGACGTATCTCGTCCAGAACGCCGCGTACTCGCTGTACCTGAAGGACGTGGTGCTCGTCGACGTGCTCCTGATCGCCATCGGGTTCGTGCTCCGGGCGGTCGCGGGCGTGGTCGCGATCGGGGTCAAGCTCAGCCCGTGGCTCGTGGTCTGTACCTTCCTCGCCGCACTCCTGCTCGCGCTCGGCAAGCGCCGCCACGAGTTCGCGGCGAGCGCGAACCCGGCCGAGACCCGCGCGACGCTCGACGAGTACACGCCCGAAACGCTCGACCAGCTGCTCGTGGTCGTCATCTCCACGCTCCTCATCTCCTATTCGATCTACACCTTCACGGGCGCGAAGCTCGCGATGATGCTCACGCTCCCCTTCGCCTTCTTCGGCGTCTTTCGATACCACCACCTCGTTCACACCACGAACGGGGTCGCCGCGTCGCCGGGATCACTACTCTTCGACCGCCAGTCGCTGCTCAACCTCGCGCTCTGGGGGATCGTCGCGGTCGTCGTGCTCTACGGACGCCCGCGGGCGTGGCTCGTCGGGCTGGTCGGATGAGTCGGTCGCGCTCGCGGTACGACCTCCAGGTCCACACCGACGCCTCGCCGTGCTCGGCGACGTCACCCGCAGCGGTCGCCCGCGCAGCCGAGAAGGCCGATCTCGACGGGATCGTCGTCACCGATCACGACACGCTCGCAAACGTCGATCGCGTTCGATCGTGCGCACCTGACGATCTCGATGTCGTCTCGGGCGTCGAAGTCACGACCACTCAGGGCCACCTCCTCGGGATCGACGTCGAGCGCGCACCTCCCCAAACCGATCCGCTCTCCGTGATCGACGACATCCACGACCAGGACGGACTGACGGTGCTCTCCCATCCGTTCGACGCGCTCCGCCAGATCTACGACACCGATCTCGCCGAACTCGCGGCGGCGGTCGACGGCGTCGAAGCGATCAACGCACGGTGTGTTCGCGAGTCGTTCAACCGCGAAGCCCAGGCGTTCGCCGCCCACCACGACCTCGCGACGACCGGCGGCAGCGATGCGCACTTCCCGATGGAGGTCGGGCGCGCGTACACCGAGTGTGAGGGATCGCTCCGCGAGGCCATCCGATCCGGCACGACCGTTCCGCAGGGTCGCGGCCGATATCTCTCGGGCCACGTCGCCACCAAGCTGCACCAAGCACGCCGCGCGGTCGCGGGGTGGCGGTGATGGCGGAGTACCGCGAGGCGAGCGGCGACCGACCCGGTGGCGCGGATCCCGGCGACGACGCCGACGATCAGTCCGGCCGGCTTCGGCGATGGGTGAGCGAGCACGGCGTCCAGGCCACCGCGGTGCTCACACTCGTGGTGTTCGGCGCGCTCTTCCTCTACGCCGACGCCGGTGCGGTCGTCGATGCCTTCTCCCGGTTCGAGTGGCCCGCCTTCGCCGCGGTGATCGGGCTCACTACTGTGGGCTATGCCTTCCGGTTCGGAAAGTGGGAGTTCTACCTTCGGGAGCTCGGGGTCGACATCCCTCTGAAGACCAGCCTCACGGTGTTTTTCAGCGGGCTGATGATGGTCGTCACCCCCGGAAAGGCCGGTGAGGTCTGGAAGGCGTGGCTGCTGCGCGACATGGAGGGGACCCCAGCGAGCCTCACGACCTCGGTGGTCGGAGCCGAGCGCGTGACCGACCTGATTTCCCTCTCGATGCTCGCCGGAGTCGGCGTCGTTGCGTACGGCCGCTCGCCCGCGGTCCTGATCGCACTCGCGGTCGCCTTCGCCGCCGGAATCGGGCTGCTCCAGTGGCGCGCGGGCTGCCTCCGACTGCTCGACGCCGCCGCATCGCTCCCGGTCGTCGGCCAGTACGCCACGTCGCTCGAACGGTTCTACGAGAGCACCTACGCCCTCTTCCGACTCCGCCCGCTCTCGGTGGCCACCCTGCTGGGGATCGTCGCGTGGGGGCTCGAAGGCGTCGCACTCTGGATCGTGCTCGCGGGGTTCGGTGTCGAGGCCGCGCTGCTCGTGGGAGTGTTCGTCTTCGCGCTCGGCTCCGTGATCGGTGCGGTCAGCATGCTCCCGGGGGGGCTCGGCGCGGCCGAGGCGAGCATGGCCGGTCTCCTGCTCACCTTCGGGATCGCCGAATCGGTGGCGGCGGGCGCGACGATGGTGATCCGGGTCGGCACGCTCTGGTACGCGGCGGTCCTCGGGTTCGTCGTATTCTCGGTGCACAAGTACCGCGCCGACGAGTCGGGTCCCGACGTGTGAGCGACTCGCCGACCGTCGGCCGAAGGCTGATACGTAATCCGATGAGAAACCGTCGCATGTTCGAGAACAGCCGACGCGTTTCCGTCCTGCTGTTCGTTCTCTATGCGTTCGTGATACTGCTGGACTTGGATGACGGCGAAACACTGCTGGCAGTCGGGTGGACGATCAGTGGGGGCCCTACTGCTCTCCGGTCGCTGGTGGCTGAGACGAGAGCAGACGGACGAGTGAGCTTTTCGCGCCGGTCACTTCCTGACGAACTCAGCATAGACCACACCCGGAGCTACTGTGCCGCTCACCAGAGGTAGTCGCCGACGAGCTGCATCGCGAGCGCCTGGCCGAACACCGCGGCCGCGAGCAGCGCCTCGCGTCGTCTCGTCGGATCGGCAGCTCGGAGCGCGGCGGCGACCGGCAGCATGAGGAACGGGTAGATGAACATCGCGCCGCGGGCGGTCTCACCGGTGTGGTAGACTCCCACTACAAAGAGTCCGAGCAGTGATCCGGTCGCGAGCCCGAAGACGACGAGCGGCTCGCGGTCGATCCTGCTGAGCCCGCGTGCAGACCGCCACAGCACACCCACCCCGCGAACCGCGAGCACGGCGAGCATCGGCGTGAAGAAGAGGGCGATCTCGGCGACGTTCTCCACCCGCGTGGTGAGGTAGCGCAGCGGCTCGGCGAGCGGAAAGAACCCGTTCGGGTTCTGCTGGTGGGAGGCGGTCAGGAACGAAGCGATGTAGTCGTAGCCGAGGACGACGTTCACGAGGGCGTAGATCCCGAGCGACGCAACGCCGATCACGAAGAGCGGCGCGATCCGGTCGCGGTCTAAGAGGGCGAGTCCGACGAGCACCGGTCCCAGAAACACGGTCATGAACGTCTGCGAGGCGGCGACGAACAGGCAGGCGAGCGTGCCGAACGTCGCGACGATCGGCGAGTCGCGGGTGAAGCAGTAGATCGCGCCGAGCGCCGCGACGGTGATCAGCGCGTCGAGGGTCGTGAGGTAGTAGATCTGGACCGCGGGCAGGAGCACGAACAGGTAGGTGGTGTACTGGGCGACGTCGCGCGGGTAGTACGTCGCGAGCAGTCGGTGAAGAAGGAGCGTCGAGAGCGCGAGCGAGCCGATACCGACGACGAGCGAGACGGCGCGCGTCGACGGCAGGAGCGTATCGAACACCCAAAACGAGAGGACGGCTCCCGGGGGATGGGTTCGAGCGTGGAGCGGTAGCTGGAGCTGGTTCGCCTCGAACGTCGTGACGAACGCGACCGGATCGGTGACGCCGACTGCCGCGCGGTAGTACGACCCGCCGTTGTCGATGGGCCTGATGAGCCCGGCTCCCTGGCCCTGTGTGAGCGTGGTGAGCACGAGCAGCACCGCCCCGGCGACGGCGACCGGCCACACGCTCGTGCGATCGATCCATAGAAGATAGGCAGTCGCGACCGCGAAGACGACGATCGCGAGGGCAGCCAGCACCGCGACGCGCGAGACGTCGAGGCGGCCGAGCCGGACCGCGAACTTGCTGATCGGCCAGTGGATCGGCACGCCGACGTCGTTGCCGAGGATCTCCCGATAGAACAGCCGGACGACGACGTTGAAGGTGATGAGCGATGCGATCGTCACCCAGACCGCCAGAAGGATCTCGCGGAGCGAGAACAGCCCCGCCTGCGACCGCGCGTCGGTGCCGCCAGCCATATCGATCCGTCCGGTCGATGGGGTTTAGGCGCTTCCGTCTCGCCGCCCACAGTGTCGCCCGAACGAGGGAGTTGGTTTTCGGTGGGCTCGGGGGCGTTCGGAGCGGCGCGTTCAGGCCCCGCCGCGGTTCGTCGCGTCGGAACCGGGCGTGTACTCCCAGAACCCGTTCGCACGCATCGCCTCGCCGACCCGCCGGTGCATCGTCTGGATGTCGTCGATCTCCTCGTCCTCGATCCCGTCGAAGATCTCGCGGAGGCTCACGACCCGTTCGTGGTTGAGCCGGATCGGGTCGTCGCCGTGCGCGTCGACGAACGCGGCGACGTCGAGCGGGAAGTCCTCCTCGTCGTCGACCTTCTTCGCGACGATCGCCTGCCCGTACTTGCGCATCCCCTCGCTTCCCTCCTCGTCGTCGGGATCGTGCGGCCAGTCAGCCATACCGACCGATTGATCGGTCGGCGCAAAAGCGTTGTTGCTCGCCGCCCAGGCGGCGAGACGGGTGGACAGTCAGGACATGTGAAGCCCCGGTTCAGTCGTCGGCCGTCGCCGTCTCGCTCTCCACGTCGTCCTCGAACGGGGTCCAACTGTACTCGTCCGCCGATTCCCGAACGAGGCGCTCGGTGCCGTCGTGATCCGCGATCGCACCGGGTTCGAGCTCCGGGTGCTCGGCTTCGATTTCCGCCGGGGAAACCTTCTCCGTGACCTCGAAGCGTTCGATCGGCCGAACGATTCCCCACAACGCCCCGATGGCGTGAAACAGCGCCGCAAGTGGGGTCAGCACCACGAACACCGGCCACAGCACGGGGTGTTTCCGGTAGCCGACGAGGCCCGCGAGCATGTAGACGAAGAGGATGCCGAACAGCCCGATCGAGAGCATCGCGTACAGCCATCGGTACGGGAACGTGCTCGGGAGCAGCGTTGTCACGACGACGAGCACGGGCACGAGCGGCGAGAATCCCCACGCAACCGCTCTGGTGAGGTAGAGCGGGCGGTAGCGCCTCGGGAGAAGGCCACCATCCCGAACCGTCCCGGACATCCACCGCCGCCGCTGCTTGATCATCGCCCGAAGCGAGGGCGGTGCCTGGTTCCGGAATCGGGCGTCGACCAGGCGATAGCTGATCGCGCCCCGATCGGCGGCCCGCCAGATGAAGTTCGTGTCCTCCGTGATGGTGGCGACGTCCCACGTGATCGCCCTCTCGATCGAGTGGCGAACCGCGACCCCGCCACCCCACGCGTACAGCGGGTACGAGAGCCGGTGGAAACCGTACTGCTCGAACTGATAGCCCACGCGGAACACCTCACAGCAATACGTCAGCCACGACCCCGTGTAGAGCGGTTTCTCGGTGAACTGGACGATGTCCGCGTCCGGAATCCCGGTGAACCCGGTCACGAGCGTGTCCTCGTCGAGGTAGAGCACGTACTCTCGCCCGCACTCGACGTTGCGCCGCGCCCATTCGAGCGCCCGTCCCTTGTTGGTGGCCGTACACTCGAACGACTCCGGGACGACGTGGACGGTCGCACCGTCGATGTCGATCTTTCGCTCGCTCACCACCCGAACGTCGTCGATCCCGTCGGGGATCGAATCCACCGTCCCCTGGACGACCGCCTCCGCGCCGATGGTGAGCACCCGGACCTGGACGTCCTCGACGCCCCACGTTCGGTCCCCACCATCGCCCCGCCAGCCCCACGAGAGGACGATGGTCTCGACGAGCCACCACAGCGCCGAGAGACCGTAGAGCCCGAGGACGAACCACAGCGAGGCCACTACCGCGAGGAACGGCACGTCTTCGGGGACGAACACCATACAGCAAAACGAACATCCGGTCGCCTAATATTAAACCGTGTCCATCGTGAGGGTTGCTCGGAACGGTCGGAGCCGTCTTCAGTACGAAAGCCTGGTAGTGCTGCTCGACCACACCGTCTGCCCGATGTAAACGGCGAGGAGTACACTACTCAGGAGCAGGATACGGCCGTGTCCGCCGTCACCACGTTCGGAACCTCTACTGCACTCGTCGTCGTAGCGACTGTGACCACGACGACGCCTAGAACCGTGCCGTACAGCCCGAGAATGCTGTACTCGGCAGGCCGGAGATTCCCGCGATGGACCGCGTGGAGGAGAACGGCGATTCCAGCTACGACAGGGAGAAAGCGAGCTTTGGCCGTCGGGTCGGCAATCAAAACGGTTGAACCGATAATCATTGTCACCGCGTAGACGGTGATCTTGAGGACGAGAAGTAGCGAGCCTGGCCCGCGATCCATACCAAATCGTGTCGAGGTTGACAATTGTAAAATTTTCCATCAGAGGTGAAGAGGCTCGCAAGCAAACTGGGGATGGGATTCGAACCACGGCCAGACGTTCCTGCTCGCTCACTTCGTTCGCTGTGCGGGCTGCGACTGGTCTACTTCGAATCCCAACGTGTCTCGATTGCTTGCTCACGCGGTTGCTCGCGCACAGGGCGCTCGCAGGTGTGTTCGCAAGCAATCGGTGGGGATGGGATTCGAACCCATGAGGCCATAGGCCACCTGTTTTCAAGACAGGCGCGATAGTCCACTCTGCCACCCCACCGCGTCTTGATCTACTGGTCTGCGCATCTAATTGCTGTCGGTTCATCTTCTACCAATTCAGCTACATAAACCCGGCCGATTTCCGAGTCGGGGCTATAAAATACTGCTAACTAAATAGTGTATTTTCCCTAATTTCACCAGAATAAGCCGATTGGATATATCACGTTTGCAGGCCCCATCAGAGTCAGATCCTCCTCTTGCAAAATCACATCCATCCCTTTTGCTGCTTCTTGCAGACCTTTGTTGAAATCGTCTATACCCTCTTCAGCATCATGTGCGAATTCGCCTGTTAATCTCATCATATCGACTGGGTGCCACTTCTTCCCGCGCTCGATTTTTTCTTCTACACGGCCGAAGAGTGTGTATTCGCGCGCTTGCGCGAACGCATGTTTTGTTGGCACCCGTAGATAGTTGCGTTTCAATACTGTTGCGTAGGAGTGGCCTCTGTCGGTATCCAATCTTACTGGCACTCTATTTCCAATCACATTCTCAGACATTTCTATGAATGCTTCCGAGGCATCAATCTCTTCCTCCGACACGTTTTCTTCTCCTGAATTATCATCAGTTATCACTTCTCCGGCTTTTTTCGATTCTTCAGTAAGTGTATTTATAGCACCCGCAGCCAGTTCCAACCTGAACAAGGACATTGGCTTAACAGTTCCGCTGATCTCTATGACGTCACCGCGTTCCACATCTTCTATGTCGGGATCTTTTATTTCGCTAATCCCGTCAATCTGTCTAAGCAATTCCTGAAAACGATAGGGAACAGTAATATCTATCTGCTGTTCAGTCCCTTCACGATCCGTACTTCGATGCCGGCCACCGCCTCCTATGTTCGTCCAAGGAGTCGGAATCGTGGCTGAGAAGTGACTTTCTGACTCATTCTCATCTTCGGCTGTTTTCGTTCTACTCGTCTGTAATCCAACTCCTAGTGACGAAAGATGTCCATTGATGCTTTCATCGTCGAGATAAATGAATTCGCGCAATTGATACGCTGAGTCATCATTCTTTGTCATCTCGGCCAATTATTCTCCTACGGTGGTGTAGCGTTTTCGCTTATCCGAGCGTCAAATTCAGGCCATCCCTGCTCTTGATGAGTTCCACCCCGAGATCGTCGAGACACGCGGCGGTTCGCGTCGGCACCTCGCGACCGGCGCGCCGGCGCGCCCGGATCAACGAGAGCGCGCCGATCAGGTCCTCACGCGTCTCCACGATCGGGTGCATCGGACCGAAATCGACGTCGTGACCCGCGTCGTGTGCGCGATCTGTCAGCGTCCCGATCGCGGGCGGTGCGTCGGCCTCTTCGAAGTCCACGGACGAGGCGAACCCGGCGTAGTGGACCCGGCCGCCCGAGGTCGGCCCGAGCACGACGTCGCTCCGGCGGAGCTTCATCGCCATCCCGTCGAGATCGCCGCGCGCGAGGAACGGGGCAGTGGGTTCGACCACCGCCACCGAAGTCTCGTCCTCGGTGTCGAGCAGGTGGGTCACGGTGTTTCCCATGCGGGCCGCGAACGTCGAACCGACCTGGACCTCGTAGCGGGCCGCCCCAGGATCGTCGAGCGCCGCGTCCGCGAGTGCCCGCACCGCGCTCTCGGCGTCCTGCTCGTTCCGACCGTCCCCGTCGGTCGGTTCGTCCGGTTTGTCTCGCTCGTCTGCCTCGTCTGGCAGGGCCTCGTCGGGCCGGTAGTTGACGAGCAGGTCGCTCGCGCTGGCCTCGACCGCCCGGAGCACGTCGGCGCACATCGCGGCGTAGAGATCGGCGACGTCGGCCGTCGAGAGCGGGGTCGTTGCCGCGAGGTCGGCCAGCACGACCCCTTCGCGCGGCGGATCACAGAGGACGGCAGCGGTGGGCATGCGTCGCTATCGGCGGCGTGGCCCCTTCAACGGCGCGGGTCGGTGGCGACGACGGCGCGCCGATCGTGCTCGACCCGTTGACCGGCGACGCGTTCCGGGCGTTGTCGGCACGAACGACGGCGGTTTTCGACGGACCGCGACGCTTATCAGCGATGGCCGTGTCGAATCGCGTGAACACAATGGTCTCCGACAACGCGGCCGGTTCGTCGTGGGGCGTCCCCCAGTGGCTCCTCTCGGGACTCGACGCCGCCGACGGGACCGACGGCCCCGCCGGGTCGATCCCGCTCTCGACCGAGACCGTCTGCGAGCTGATCAGCAACGCCCGCCGGCGGGCGGTCATCCGTCACGTCGCGGCGCTCGACGCCGATGAGAGCGTCCGAATGGGCGAGCTCGCGCGAACGATCGCGGGCGAGGAGAACGACATCGCGCCGACGGCAGTCTCGGCCGAACAGCGAAAGACCGTCTACGTCTCCCTGCTCCAGAACCACCTCCCGAAGCTCGATTCGGCCGGTGTGGTCGACTGGAACGACCGCTCGGGCGACATCGCCCACGGCACCTCGGTCGACGAACTCGCGGCCCTCGTCGAGTCGATCGAACACGCCTGCGAGCCGGAGCCGGAACGCGAACACGAACCGGTTGCCTGATCGCCCCCGACAGTATCCACAATGCGCGCTTCAGGACTCGTCGCCGCCCTCGTGCTCGCCGCGACGCTGCTCGTGGGGGTGGGTGCGCTCACGACGCTCGCCCTCTCCTCGCTCCGGCTCGCGACCGTGCTCGTCGTGGCGCTCGCCCTCCTGTACGTCGTGGCCGCGAGCGCGCTCGGGAGCCGCTCGCGGCGGTGGCTTTCGAACCCGTACTGGTAGAACCGCCCGACAGAACGGGCGCACTCGCCCCGGCATCTGCGGGCAGGCTGCTTACGAGTGGCGAGCACCAAGCGACGAGCGTGAGGACACCCCAGGCGCTGCGATCCGTCGACCGCCAGGCCGCCGTGGTCACCGAGTACGAACACGCCGATGGGAGCCGCATCGCCGTGGACTTCGGGGCCGCTCACGGCGATCTCGCCGTCGACGTTCTCGACGACACGGCGATCGTGATCGCCGGCGGCGAGCAGTTCGAGTTCGGCCTCCCGAGCGAGGCGAACGAGGTCACGGCCAACAACGGCGTGCTCACGATCGCGGAGTGAGGTGGCGACGAACGGGAAGTCGTCCGTACGCGGGAAGGCGTGGTCGGTAGCTGTTTTCGATGGCGTTTCGCTCGCAGCCACCGAGTTCGGCACGCTCGCGCGAGGTGCAGTATCCGCTGGTGTCGGTTGAGCGTCCACCGTCGGGGCGGTTGGCGCGCGGGAGCGCACGAAGTGCGCGACCCGCGCGAGGGATGAACGGAGCGAGCAGTGGGCGGCGCGAGCGTAGTGAGGGCCGCCAAGCGAACGGGGAGCGAAAGCGACCCGTGAGCAGCGCGAGCGGAGTGAATCGGTTGGGGAGGCGTGTGGCGATCGCGGTGCGGTGGCGGAAGGTGCGGTTTCTCGTTTGCACCGGCAGTCGCGGTCCATTTTCCGGCTCAGCCCCACGTCAGATAGACAAGCTAAGCGGGAAGAACATGAGATACCGTCCTCGTGATCCGCGATCTTCGTTTTCAGGGGACCGCTACTCGTCGGTCGACTCCGCGCTCGTCGGCGCGTCCGCGGGATCGTTCTCCGGACTGCTCGGGTGGTAGTCGGTGTCGTACTCCCCCACGTTTCCGTCGAGCCGATCGGGGTTGATCCGTCCCCCAAGGAGCATGAAGTCCACCATCGTGAGCGCGCACATCGCCTCGACCACGGGGACGCCCCGCGGCGGGAGGACGGGATCGTGCCGGCCGATGACCTGGGCGGTCTTCTCCTCGCCGGTCTCCCAGTCGACGGTGGTCTGCTCTTTCGGGATCGACGTCGGCGCGTGGAGGATCACCTCGCCACGGATGGCCTGGCCGGTCGTGATCCCGCCCTGGAGACCACCGTGGTCGTTGCCCACGGGGACGGGATCACCGTTCTCGTCGAATTTCCAGTCCTCGTTGCGCTCGCTGCCCCGATACCGACGGGCCTCCTTCCCCAAGCCGAATTCGAAGCTCGTGGCGGCTGGCACGCTCAGCATCGCCTGGCCGAGCCGCGCCGGCACGGAGTCGAACCGGGGTGCGCCCAAGCCTCGGGGCGCGCCGCGGATCTCGAAGGCGATCGAGCCGCCGATCGAGTCGCCCGCTTCCTGGTACTCGTCGATCTTCTCGCGCATCCGTTCGGCGGTCTCGGGGTGGGCACACCGGACCTCGTTCTCTTCGACGTGCTCGCCCATCTCCTCGAAACTCACGTCGGGAGCCTCGATCTCGCCGATCCCGTTGACGTGCGCTCTGATCTCGATTCCCTCGCTCGCGAGGATCTGTTTTGCGATCGCGCCGGCGGCGACCCAGTTCGCGGTCTCGCGGGCGGAGGAGCGCCCGCCGCCGCCCCAGTTTCTGGTGCCGAACTTCGCCGAGTAGGTGAAGTCGCCGTGAGAGGGGCGGGGGGCGGTGATGAACGGCTCGTACTTCCCCGAGCGCGCGTCCTTGTTCTGGATCACCATGCCGATGGGCGTCCCGGTGGTGTAGCCGTCCTGAAGACCGGATTTGATGGAGACGGCATCGGGCTCGCCCCGGCTGGTCGTGATCTGTGACTGGCCCGGTTTCCGTCGGTCGAGCTCGGCCTGCACCGTCTCCTCGTCGAGTTCCAATCCTGCCGGACAGCCCGACACCGTGACCCCCATCGCCTCACCGTGGCTTTCGCCGAAGGTGGTGACCCGAAAGAGCCGCCCGAACTCGTTGCCGTTCATGGGTCGGGGTTGGCGCGCAGGGATTTGAAGGTTGCAATCCCAACGGTGTTTTGCGACGAGGACAGAACCGGACGAACAACCGCGAACCTCTCGCTCTCGGTTTTGCGACGACGAACACTACCCCCGAAGCCCTCAACCGGACGACTCGCGCCGCTCGCTGCGCTCCTCGCCTCGCTCACTCTGTTCGCTCGGCTGCGGTGCTTGCTTCTCGGTGCTTCGTCCTCCGGTCTCGCCCTTCGAGTCCACCAAGGGCCGCACCTACCGCACCGCCCACACACCTCCCCAACCGATTCCTTCGCTCACTCCCGGTGGTCGCTCGCTCAGTCATCCCTCGCACGGGAGTTGCGCGCCGACAAGCGGCGTCTGCTCACGGGCGCAGAGCGCCCGTTCGCACGGCCAGCGGGACGGCGACGCCGTCCCGCTCGGCGCAGCCGCGCGCCACCGGGGGTTCAGTCCTGCAACGAATCGACCGTGGCGGCCGCGAACGGCACGAGCATCTCGTCGGGGTGCATCCCGCCGTGCATGCCGACGTAGGACAGCGCCTCGTCGGTCACGTCGGCGAACCCGTCGCGCGGGACTGCGAGCACGTCCGGACACCGCCGCTCGAACCGGTCGCTCGGCTCGCGGTCACCGAACAGGTCCGCCTCGAGAAGTTCCTCACGGGTCATCACCACCGGGTCCAGCGGGTCGAGACCCGATTCGATCGCCTCGACGAGCGCGTCGCGGTGGCCCTCGCGGGCGTGGAACTGGAGGTTGCGGGGCCCGCCGAGCGGTCGCAGCGGATCGCCGTTCGCGTCCCGGCGGAGGTGTTCGTCGAGGGCGACGTCTCGAAGATCGACGGTCGTCTCGGGCGTCGCGTCGACCTCGCCGTGGTCGGCGGTCACGACGAGCAGCGTCTGCTCGGCCACGGCCGGATCGAGCAGCTCGACCACCTCTCGTTCCAGTGCATCGAGAACGGAGCCGAGCTGGGCGTCGGTCTCGGGATGGCCGACGCCGGCGTGGTGGGCCAGCGAGTCGACGCTCGGCATGTAGAGATAGCAGTACGTCGGCTCGGTCGCCGCTTCGAGTTCCTCGCGGACACGGTAGGCACCCTGGGCGACGTTGCGGTAGTCGCGGTGGCGCGCGCCGCGGGTCGCCTGGCGGGAGTACGACGAGTCCACCTGGCCCGCCGGCGCGACGACCACCGAATCGCCGGACAGCCGGTCGTACACCGGTCGCTCGTCGACCAGCACCGACGCGTCGGTGTCGTGGCGTTGTGCGATCGGGTCGTCGTCCGCGTCGGCGAACGGAAGCGTCTGCATCGTCGTCCCGAGTTCATCGAGATACGCCCACCAGCCGAGCACACCGTGCTCGCAGGGCTGGGTCGCGGTGTTGTGCGCGGTGATCGCCGCCGCCGTCTCCGAGGGGTAGATGCTCGTCAGCGGCGTGACCGTCGCCCGCTCGGCGAGCGTGTCGAGGAACGGGTGATCGGACCGGACGCGCCGGAAGTGGTTCCAGCCGAACCCGTCGACCAGCGCGACGACGACGTGCTCCACCGCGTCGGTGTCGACGCCGTCGAACACGTCCTCGGGGAGCGGCCGCCTCGCGTCGTCGCCGAACAGCGACAGCACGGTGTCGCCGACGTTGCCGAAGCAGTAGTCCTCCCACGCGGGACGAACGAGGCCCGGCGCGAGTTCGTCCTCGCGGAGGGTGGCGGCGAGATCGGTTCGGAGCACAAGTCGGCATCACCTCGGTGGACAAAGAAGACACCGATCGGACAGGTGACGCTGCCGTCCGCCCTCACTGCTCACCCCGTGGTCTGCACGTCCGCTCCCAGGCCCGCCAGCACCTCGAAAAAGTCGGGGAAGGAGACGTCGACGTGCTCCGCGCCCGCGACGGTCGTCGTGCCGTCGGCGATCAGCCCGGCGACCGCGAGCGCCATCACGATCCGGTGGTCGCCGCGGCCGTCGACGTGCGCCCCTCGGAGATCGGTGTCGCCGCCGTGGACGGTGAGCGAGCCAGGCGTCTCTTCGACCCGCGCGCCCATCTCCTCCAACTCCTCGGCCATCGCGCTCACCCGATCGGTCTCCTTGTACCGGACGTGCTCGGCGTTCACGAGACGCGTCTCGCCGTCGGCCGCGGCCCCGAGCACCGCGAGCGTCGGGAGGAGGTCGGGCGTGTCGCCCACGTCGACCTCGACGCCCGAGAGTTCGGATCGCTCGACCGTGATGACGCCCGCCTCGCGATTCCACCCCACGGCAGCGCCCATCCGATCGAGGATCTCGACGATCGCGGCGTCGCCCTGAGCGCTCGGGTACGCGCCGTGAACTTCGAGTCCGTCGTCGGCCGCGAGCGCGCCCGCCGCGAGCAGGTACGACATCGAGGAGAAGTCGCCAGGCACGCGATACCGACCGTCCGCCGCCGCGTAGGACTGGCCGCCAGCGACCGCAAATCCTGCGTCCGACGACCGGGTGTCGACGCCGAAGTCGGCGAGTACCTCACGGGTGATTGCGACGTAGGGCGCGGACTTGAGTTCGGTTTCGAGGTCGATCTCGATCCCTCCTTCCGTGTGTGCGCCGGTCATCAGGAGCGCGGTCACGAACTGCGATGAGACGTCGCCAGGCATCGCGACCGTCCCGCCCTCGATCGGCCCGCCGACGACGAGCGGTGCCTGGCCGTTCGCGCGCGTGCTCTCGGCCCGACCCCCGAGATCCTCGATCGCCGAGAGGAGCGGGCCGTGCGGGCGCGAGCGCAACGATTCGTCGCCGGTGAGCACGGTGAGGCCGTCGCCGAGCGCCGCGGCCGCGGTCACGAGCCGGATCGTCGTGCCGCTGTTGGCGCAGTCGATCACGTCCGCAGGCGTTTCGGGGACGCCGCCGAACCCCTGGATCGAGAGTTCGTCGTCGGTTTCTTCGACCGCCCCGCCGTAGGCATCGACGGCGCGCATCGTGGCCCGAGTGTCGGCGCTCACGAGCGGGCGTTCGACCACGGTCTCCCCGTCGGCGTAGCCCGCGGCGAGGATCGCCCGGTGGGTGTAGCTCTTCGACGGCGGCGCGTCGACCCGTCCCCCGACCGTGGATTCGCGGATTTCGGCGTCCATGATCGCCCGCACGGACGGGGGTGGTATAGGGATTGGCAACAGAATTCATACTCTGCTCTGTGTGCTCTTCAGTGGTTGTCAGAAACGTTGTACAATATACAGGGCGCGTATCGGCAATAGAGGAATATAGAATTCGCAACCGCATATTATCCTCTGGAACTATTCGTACCGGCTAATTAGTGCGCTGTACTTCGTTTCTCGTTTGAAGCAGGACATTGGCGACATGAGTAGCTTCCGAGGACATTTCTTCTAATTCTTCATCCTGCATTTCGTGTTCTATTGAGTGTGCCATTGCGTCCCCATTACCTTTGAAATCCCATATGTCTTGAATGAGCGCATTGGTTAAACTTCCAGAATACTGGCCTAGATCTACTCTACTATCATCGAACTCCGAGATGAGGACTGAAAATCGATGGAATTGGCTGTGATCTTCATTGTAAAATTTCTCAATACTATCCGTTCCGTAGTGTCCTCTGAGTATCTCAATAATAACGTTTTCCAATAATTTCCGATATAAGACCAAAACTGCGCTATTGGCTCCAACCCGGTAACAGCGATTGATTTCTTCAATTGTCTGGCGATCAAACGGACCGTTGGTGTAATCATCATCGATAAAAACACCTTCTCGTATCATCATCCCGTCACTACCTACCCAAGGAAAAGCAGCACCACAACTGCGACAGAACAAATCTAGATCGTTGCGGGTGACTTCTTCGGTTGTTACATTTTGCTGTGACGCGATTATTTTCTGACTATCACACTCTGAACATTCGATAAGACCCTCCGCTCCGCAGTCTTGACAAAAATCGTCATCCCTGATGTATTCCGGGTTTGGACTCGTGTTGAGAATGTGTCCATTTTCACACACCTGAGCATAAGTTGTCATCCGATGCAATCGTCGAGATCCGTCAGTAAATAGATTTTGAAAACCAAGAAACAATTGTGTAGGTGCGGGGTACACGCTCTGTTTCTTACACGTCAATTTCAATGAGTCGCAATTCGGGATGCTGGAACAGCCGAAAACTGCCTAACCCCCACATTTCCATCTCCGACTGCCAACCACGACAACCATGGTGATTCCGACAACTGCGGCGATCCCGATAGACGTTCTCGCTGACCGTGTCGTGTTCCCGGCAGGGTTTTCACCGCCCGAAGTCACGTCCGGACATGGACCCAGACCTCTCCGCGCTCGACGAAGCGCTCGACGAGGCCGGCGTCGACGGCTACCTCCTCGACGCCGACTCCGACGTGCCGGACCAGCGCTACCTCTCGGGATTCGACGCGCCCGACCCCTTCGTGACCCTCTACGACGGCGACACGCACCTCCTGGTCTCGGCGCTCGAATACGGCCGCGCGACGACCGCGAGCCGGGCCGACACCGTCGCGCGCCACAGCGATTACACCGAGGGCGCGGGCAGTCGCGAGGCCGCCGGCGAGGTGCTCGCGGCGTTCCTCGACGATCACGACGTTTCGTCGGTGCTCGTCCCGCCGCGCTTCCCGGTCGGGGTCGCCGACGACCTCCGCGAGCGCGATGTCGCGGTGACCAGCGAGGACGACGGCGCGGGCGTCCTCACCGACATCCGGGCCGTCAAGACCGACGAGGAGATCGAGCACGTCCGGACGGCCCAGCGCGCCAACGAGCACGCGATGGCCGCCGCCGAGGACCTCCTGCGCGAGGCCACGATCGACGGCGACCGACTCGTCCACGACGGCGAGACGCTCACCGCCGAGCGCATCAAGACCGAGATCGAGACCACGCTCCTCCACGAGGGCTGTGCGCTCTCGGAGACCATCGTCGCGAGCGGCGCGGACGCCGCCGATCCCCACGACCGCGGCAGCGGCCCGATCGCGCCCGGCGAGGCGGTCATCGTCGACATCTTCCCGCGGGACAACGAGACGGGCTACCACGCCGACATGACCCGGACGTTCGTGAAGGGTGAACCGAGCGACGCGATCGAAGAGTGGTACGATCTGACCCACGAGGCCTTCGAGGCGGCGCTCGACGCCGTCGAACCGGGTGCGACCGGAGCCGAGGTTCACGATATGGTCTGTGACGTCTACGAGGATGCCGGCGAGCCAACCCTCCGAGACGACCCAGAGACCGAGACGGGGTTCATCCACGGCACGGGCCACGGCGTGGGGCTCGCGGTCCACGAGCTGCCGAGCCTGAGCTTCGAGGGCGGCGAACTCGAACCCGGCAACGTCGTCACGATCGAACCGGGGCTCTACGATCCCGACGTCGGCGGCGTGCGGATCGAGGACTTCGTGGTCGTCACGGAGGACGGCTACGAGAACCTGACCGACTACCCGAAGGCGCTCCGGATCGAGTAGTCCGAGGCAGTCCGCCGACCGGAATTCTTTTTCATATGTGCTGACGGGACAGAAACAATGCGACGTCCGTCGTTCGTCTGGTTCGATCTCGCGCTCGGTCTCTACGGGGGGACGATCGCACTCGTCGCTGCGGCGGCGCTCACCGGATCGACGCTCTTCGACTGGCTGATCGTCGGCACCGGCGTCGCCGTTTCGCTCGTCGTGACGGTTTTCGCAGCGAGCCGATCGAATCTCGTTTCGTGGTTCGTACAGCGCCGACTCCACACCCTGGTCGCGGTCGTTTCGGTGGCTCTGGTGGCGTTCAACCTCGTTGCGGACTCGGCCGATATCGTTTCAGTGACCGTCACTACCGATGGGCTCTGGAGTATCGTTCTCCTCATCGTTGCTGGGATGATCGTCCACATCACGGCGATCCGAGGGTACGCCGTACGGATGCACGAACACGGTCACGTTCTCGCCGAGTGGACGGCCCCGCCGGACAGGAGGTACGTGTGGATGGTTCGGGTTGCGTCGCTCGTCGGCGGTATCGTGTTCGTGGTCGGCGGGCTCGGATTCGCCATCGAGTTCCATCTGCCGACGCTTTTCACGACGATGGCCGGGAGCGTCGGCGGGATACTGCTCGCCCACGCGTTCGTCGTAGGGCGTGATCGACACTACACGTTGCTCGAAAGCGGCCTCGTCACCCAGCGAGCGAAGACGATCAACAAGCAGTTCGTGCCCGCCGCACAGCTCCGGACGGTCGCACGCTCCGATCGGGCGCTGACGATCCGCCGGGGACTGCCGTGGCCGATCCCGTTTCGCTGCTCGGTCACGCTCATCCAGGAGCCCGACACGATCGAGTCGGTGCTGCGCGAGCGGCTCGGATAGCGGTCGGACAGGCTTTTGCCGCCCGCCGGGGAATGGCGAGCAATGAAACTCCTCGTCGTCGGCGCGGGAACGATGGGTCGGTGGTTCGCCGAGACCGTCGCCACGGAGCGGACGGCGGACAGCGACGTCGCCTTCGCCGACGCCGATCACGACGCCGCGACGGCCGCCGCCGACGCGATCGGCGGCCGGGCAGTCCCGCTCGACACTGACGAGCACTTCGATGCGGTCTGTCTCGCGGTCCCGATCTCGGCGATCGAGGAAAGTATCGCCACGCACGCCCAGAAAGGCGATCGCGCGATGCTCGACGTCACGGGAGTGATGGCTGATCCCGTGACAGCAATGGCCGAGCACGCCCCCGATCGCGAGCGGGTGAGCCTACATCCCTTGTTCGCGCCCGAGAATTCGCCAGGCACCGTCGCCGTGGTTGCCGACGCGCCTGGTCCGACCACCGACGAGATCCGGGCGGCACTCGGGGCCGAAAACGATCTCTTCGAAACCACCCCGGACGAGCACGACGAGGCGATGGCCACAGTGCAAGCCCGCACCCACGCCGCGGTGCTCGCCTACGCGCTCGCCGCCGAGGACGTTCGCGAGGAGTTCCACACCCCGATCTCCGGCCCGCTCACGGACCTCGCGGAGCAGGTTCTTTCGGGGTCGCCACACGTCTACAGCGAGGTCCAGGCCGCGTTCGACGGTGCGGAGGCGGTCGCCGCTGCGGCCGAACGGATCGCCGATGCCGACGGCGAGGAGTTCAAGCGGCTCTATCGAGCGGCACGCGACGCCCGCGCTGGGAGGTCGGACGACGAACCGAACGACGACCCGGCCGGCGGCCGTGGGGTCGAGCGATGAACGACGAGCAGCGCGAGGCGATCCGCTCGAACGCGAAGTACCTCCGCGAGGTCCGCCCAATCGATCCCGAGGAGATCCACGAGTATGTCGACGGCCAGCCCCACCCCGCCGTCGTTCGGACCGTACTCCGCGAGTCGGCGGTCGATCTCGGACTCGTCGAGCGCTCGGATGGGACCTTCGTTCCGGTCTCCGAGGAGCCGATTGCTCTCGACTTCGACGGCGTCGAGCGCTTTCCCGAGTCCCACGCCAGGCGACTCGAAGACATGCTGGTCGAGCGGTACGGGCCGGGATGGCCCGATGGTGGATCTGGCGACGATCTCCGCGAGCGCATCCGGACGTTCAAGGAGTCGTACTTCGCGGGCGCACCGGTAGAGTACGACGCCGAGACGGCACTCGCGTACGCGATCTACCACCTTCCGGACTACTACGCCGCGATCCAGTACGTGCTCGCCGACCTCGCCGCCGACGGGCTGCTGTCCCGCCGGCTGCGCGTTCTCGACGTGGGCGCTGGCGTCGGTGGCCCCGCCCTCGGCCTCGCTGATCTCCTTCCCGACGACGCCCTCGTGGAGTATCATGCTGTCGAGCCGAGTCCCGCTGCCGACGTGCTCGACGCGCTGCTCAACGGGACGGGGAAGAACTTCCGTCCGACGATCCACCGCACCCCGATCGAGGGGTTCGCGTTCGACGACGAGTACGATCTCGTGCTGGCGGCGAACGTCCTGAGCGAGCTCGACGAACCGACCGAAATCGTCGAGCGCGCGCTCGATGCGCTCGCGGCCGACGGCTCGCTGGTCGCGCTCGCCCCCGCCGACCGCGAGACGTCGATCGGTCTGCGGGAGATCGAGCGAAGCGTGGCCGACGAGGGGCCAGCGTCGATCTACGCGCCGACGGTGCGGCTGTGGCCGGGCCACGCGCCCACCGACCGTGGCTGGTCGTTCGACGTGAAATCCGATCTCGCCGTGCCGCCGTTTCAGCAGCGGCTGGACAGCGGGGTGCGAAGCACCCCGGAACGGATGAGCGGGGAGCGGAGCGACCCGCGAGACGAGGCAACCAGCGGTCCCGACGCCGAACCAGGCGAGTTCGTGAACGTCGACGTCCAGTTCTCCCACACGATACTCCGGGCCGACGGCCGGCGACGGATCGAGTTCACGCCCGACGCCGGCCGCACGGCGAAGATGGCGGATGCCGAACGTCACGTTTCCGAGCGGGTCGACCTCGTGGCCGCGAAGCTCAGCCACTCGCTCGCGGCGGGCGACAACCCCCTGTTCAAGATCAGCGACGGCAGCGAGCGAATCGATCACTATGCAGTCTGCGTGCGCGAGTCGTCGCTCAACCGTGACCTGCTCGCGGCGGAGTACGGCGCACTCCTCCGGTTCGAGAACGGTCTCTTGCTCTGGAACGACGACGAGGACGCCTACAACCTCGTGGTCGACGGCGAGACGGTCGTCGATCGGATTCCCGTCCGTTCGTGAGCACCGTTCGGCGGCGTTTCGGGACGGGCGATCCGTGGCCGATCACTCCGGGCGCGTCCGGAACCCCTCCTTTTCGACGAGTTCCTCGGAGCCGCAGTTCGGACACTCCGCGCGAGCCTCGTCCGTCCGCTCGCCGCACGACGCGCATTCCAGCACGACACCCGGTTCCGGGCCGGCCACCATCTGTTTGAGTCGTTGGAGAAGCCCCATCGCGAGTTCATTGCGAGTGTCGGACACAAAAAATCCCGACACCGTTTCACACATCCGTGCACGATCCGTGGCGTCGTCGGTGGGTCGGGGTCGGCACTGGTCGCCCGCAAACGGTCCGGACGATTGCCCTACAGTATTTACCCGATGGTCCACGAGAGCGGGGCATGACCCGGAAGGTCCTCTTCGACACCGATCCCGGCTGCGACGACGCCGTCGCGCTCGCGATCGCGCTCGCGAGCGACGAGATCGAGGTCGTCGGCGTGAGCACCGTCGCCGGCAACACCGCCGTCGGGAACACCACCCACAACGCGCTCTCGATCCTCGAACTGTTCGACCGGACCGACGTGCCCGTGGCGCGGGGGTGTGCCGGCCCGCTGTGTCGCGACCTCGAAACCGCAGAAGAGATCCACGGGCCGGGCGGGATCAGGGGCGATCCACCCGAACCGACGAGCGAGCCCGTGAGCCAGCACGGCGTCGAGTTCATCCGCGATCAGGTAGGTGAGTACGGCGACGACCTCTCGATCGTCGCGATCGGCCCCCAGACCAACCTCGCGACCGCGCTCGCGATCGACGAGGACCTCCCCGCGACCGTCGACGATATCTACCTGATGGGCGGCGCGGCGCTGTGTCCCGGCAACGTGACCCCGGCGGCGGAGTTCAACTTCTACGTCGATCCCGAAGCCGTCTCTCGGGTGGTCCGCGGCGCGACGCCCAAGGTGGTCGGCCTCGACGTCACGGAGGCAGCCACGGTCCCGGCGACGACGATCGAGGAACTCGCGGTGGAAGACGAACCCCAGCGCACGCTCGCCGCGTGGCTCGGGTACAGTGAGATCGACGCGATCCGCGACGGTGCGCTCGCCGGCGACCAGGCGATCCACGACGCGACGGTGATCGTCGACCTGCTCGACGACGTGCTCGACTATCGGGAGGTTCCGGTCGCGGTCGGCACCGGCGACGGCGACTTTCGCGGGGCGATCGCCCCCGACGTCGAGGGAGCGTCCGACGACCTCCCGACCGCGCAGATCGCGCTCGATGTCGACGAGTCGAGCCACCGCGACCGGATCGTCGACGCGATTCGCGGGCTGTGAGCGGTCGTTCGTCGGTGTAGCTGCGGAGGACGATTCAGCGGTGCGCTTTTGCGACCCCCGCCCGGATGCGGCGCATGCACGTCCTCCTGACGAACGACGATGGGATCGAGAGCACGGGTTTCCGGGTGCTCTACGACGCCCTCGACGAAACCTGTGAGGTCACGGTCGTCGCGCCCGCCGACGATCAGAGCGCGGTCGGGCGCACGCTCTCGAACCGGGTCACCGTCGAGGAACACGAACTGGGTTACGCGGTCGACGGAACGCCCGCCGACTGCGTCGTAGTGGGGGTTGGCTCGCTCTGTCCCGATGTCGATCTCGTGGTCTCGGGCTGCAACCAGGGCGCGAATCTCGGCGAGTACGTTCTCGGCCGTTCCGGGACTGTCAGCGCCGCGGTCGAGGCCACCTTCTTCGACGTGCCCGCGATCGCCGTCTCGCTCTACATCCCCGGCGGCGACATCGACTTCCGGGAGTACGCCGCCCGCGAGGCCGAGTACGACGAGGCAGTCCGCGCGACGACCCACCTCGTCGACAACGCCGCCGGCGACGGCGTGTTCGAGCACGCCGACTACCTCAACGTGAACGCGCCGATCCCCGCACGCTCGACCGGCGACCGCGCCGCGATGGAGACCACCCATCCCTCGACGGTCTACGAGATGGACGCCGTCCGCGACGGGTCGACCATCACCCTCAGCGACCACATCTGGCAACGGATGGACGAAGGGGACGTGCCCGACCCGGAGGGCACCGATCGCCGCGCGGTGGTCGAGGGTCGGGTGAGTGTCTCGCCGCTGACCGCGCCCCACACCACCGAACACCACGACACGCTCGATAGGGTGTGCGAAGCGTACGGCGAGTGAGACACTACCGAAAGTGCGAACGGTTCGGCAGCACGCTCGACGCGAGTCAGTGCAGCCGCCGAGAGATCTCCGAGATGCTCGTGAACGAATCGGACGATTCCCCGCGAGTGTTCCTCCAGTGCGTGTACGCCACTATCGACCGGGAAAGGACGACGTAGCCGAGCCAGAAGGCGAGTCTCGCGGCGAGCAAGCCGATCACGAAAAACAGTAGCTGGTTTCGGAGGAACCGCGGGACGACCGTCACGAACCACGTGACCGAAACGCCGACGATCACGATACAGCACAGGCGCACCAGAACCGTCCGTGGATCCAATCCGCGGAGCGATCGTTCGGTCGCTCCGTGACGCAGTTCGCCGGTCAGGACGAACCCGGCCACCCACATGAGGAGAAGCCGTCCCAGATCTGTGACTCTCCGTAACATGGCAGTGTCGTTCGGGCACTCGCCGATCCTGTAAGTGTTTTTTGGCTCGGCAGGCCATGTTGCCTGAAGCAGATCGGCCTCCTGGGAACGGGGTGCGTCGGTCTCCACGCCAGGCGAGCATGGAGACGTCCCCGCACCTCTCGACGACCGACGCTCAGCCGGGACGTGTGTTTCCGGGCTACGGCGAAGCGTCGTGACCCTCATTGGAAACGACGGTTCGATGGAATGGTGGTCCACGGTAACGACTACTGTGATAGCTACCGTCGGTACGAACGCGTTCCCGACGAGGCCAGCGGGCGGTGGCGTCGAACGGAGCGCAACGGAGGCGTGACAATGTCAACGACAGAAACGAACACCGAGCTCATCCGACGTTATCTGAACGCGTTCAACGAACGGGACGAGGACGCGCTTTCGGAGCTCCTCGCGGAGGACGTCGTCGAGCACGAGCACACGGCCACGAGGAGATCCTCGCGTACCTCGACGCACACTTCGAGACGTTCCCGGACTACTCGGGGACGACCGACGTCGTGATCGCAGAAGACGATACGGTCGCCGTCCGATACACGGTCAGCGGGACCCACATGGCGAGTATCGGGAGACCGAGCCGACGGGCCACACGGCCGAGTGAACCGGGATGGCCACCGACCGGATCGACGGCGACGAGATCGCGGAGATCTGGCTCGAAGAGGATCGGCTCGGTCTGCTCGAACAGCTCGAGGTCGTCGATCCGCCCGCACATCTGCGGATCTGACTTCTCACTCGCGGCTACTCCGTGGGAGTCGAATCCGCCCTCGGTGAAGGACTCCCGCGACGCCGCCGATCGCTGCTGTGACGGACGGTGGTCGGCGTCATCGGTTGTCGCGCTGTTCGACCTTGTTGAGCTCGATCAACAGCCGGAAGGTCGCCTTCACGAGGTTGTCGTCGACGCCGAAGCGCCTGGCGTTCTCACCGGCACGCTGCATCACCCGTTCCTCCTGGCGCTCGTCGGTCGTCGGGAGGTCGCGTTCGCGCTTGACGTCGGCGACCGTCTCGGCCACATAAGTGCGCCGCGCGATGAGCTCGACCAGCTCGCGGTCGATGGTCTCGATCTCCCCGCGGAGTTCGTCGAGACTCATCTCGTCCGTGCGCCGTCGGCCCTCGTCGTCGTCAGCCATGTGTGTCCCTCGTACTCGTCCCACGCCTCTTGTACCTTCTCGATGCCGGATCGCTCGCCGACCGCGACGTAGCTCGGGCCAGTCCCCGAAAGCGAGACGCCTTCGACGTCCGCGAGCGCCGCGATCGCCGGCTCGGTCGGGAAGTCGAGCGCTGCACAGAACGCGAGACCATTGATGGACATAGCACGCTCGTACTCGCTCGCGAGCGCGAGATCGGTGGCCACCCTCACGACGGGCGCGACCCGCTCGCACCGCGCGGTGTCGGCGTCGGCGCTGAACGCGCGCTCGTCGGGCGTCCAGACCGCAACCGTCCACTCGACCGTCTCACGTGCGAGGAGTTCGTCGCTCGTGTTGTCGGTGACGGTGACGCCGCCGAGCATGCTCGCGCTGGCGTCGTCGAACGCTCCTGTTACCGTGACCCCGACCTCGCGGGCGGCGCGCACGCCGAGCCTGGCGGCCGCCTCGCGTGACACTACCGCCTCACGCCCGTCGGCTGTGCGCCCGTCGTCGTCGATCGCCACGCCAAGCGCGTCGAGCGTCGCGAGCACGGCGGCGTTCGCGGCAGCGCTCGAACTCTTCAGCCCGGCAGCCATCGGGATCTCGCTCTCGGTTGTCACCCGTGCACCCCCGCCATCGCCGTACTCCGCGACGACGAGTTCGACACACCGTTCGATCAGTCGGGTGTCGGCGTCGGGTGCGCCATCGATCTCGCCGGTGACGCCCCCCTCGTCGTGGAGTTCGACCGTCGCGGTCGTCTCGCGGTCGATAGCGAACGCCGCGCCCCGGCCGGTGGCGAGCGCGTTGATCACTGTGCCCGCCGCCGGCGCGCTCGCGCGTCCCTGCATGAGTGGGGTTCTCGGACAATCACACTTACCGCTGCCGATCGGCGCGCGAGCACGCCGCTTTTGCTGGTGGCGGCGATATCGTCCGCATGAGCCAGCGAAGCGAGTTCTCGCCCGACACCCTGCCGGTGGACCTCACCGAGGCGGGCATCGCGGTCGAGTACACCGACGGCCGCGAGGTGTTTTACGGGGGGGTTCCCGAGAAAGTCACCGGCGAACTCACGACCGCGCCGGGCAAGGAAGTCCACGTCCTCGTCACCGACCCCACCGAAACCGAGGGCGTCCTCGTGTACGTCAACGACCGGACGACCGCCGACTCGATCATCGAGGACACCGGCGTCGGTCGAGTGCTCGTCGACCAGGGCGAGGAAACCACGCTGTTCCCCGGCGTGGCGGTGCGCGAGACGGGCTATCGGACGATCGTCGACGCCGATCCCGAGACCGCCCGCGGCCGAGTGTTCGTCTTCGAGGAGGACGACATGGGCGAGCGCGCGTTCGAGATCGTCGCCACCGAGTAGCCCGTCGTGCGGCTTCGAGAGCGGCGTGGACGTGTCTGCTACCCAGCAGTGAAACGGCCGACGATGGTAGGTAGTGCCTCCGGCCGTTGCTCCCGACGGACGTATCGGCAATCGGTTCCATTTGTTGGTAGAGAGACTCAACCACGGTAGTGCGTCGACGGAACAAACACGCAGAATGATTATTATGAACTGATCCGAACCGAGGTCGTGTCCGAACCAGAAACGGGGGAGACCAAACCGGAGACGACGGAGGCGGGTGAGGGAGAATCGCTGTATGAACGACTCGGAGGTGCCTACGGCATTGCCGGGGCGGTGGACGATCTAGTCGACCGCCTGTATCACAACGACGCTCTCAATGAGAACCCTGCGGTGCGGGAGTTCCACGAAGAGGGTCAGACGGCCGGGTTCAAGTACCTCGTGACGGCGTGGTCGATCGAAGCGACCGGTGGACCGGAGGTCTATGGAGGCCGCAATATGGAGGAGGCACACGAACACCTCGACGTCACCGAACGCGAGTTCGACATGGTGTATACGGCGATCGAGCACAGCCTCAACCAAGTGGGCGTGCCCGAGCAGGAGACCGAGGAGTTCATGGACATCATCGAGAGCTACCGGGACATGGTGGTGGCCGACCGCGACTACGACGAGAAACCGGATTTCGTCGAGAGTCCAGCCGCTCATTAGCGACGATCGGCCTCGACGAACGCTCCGTTGTGCGTTCGGAATCAGTTCGTCAGTCGAGACGCGATCGCCGGAATCCGATCGTACAGCGGTGGAACCGACGGAACGACGTGATGGTCGCGACTCACATAGTTCGAGATACGTTCGATCGGACCGGGCCACAGTCCAACTGGTAGCTGGGCGCTAAGCGGATGGCAAGAGACCGAGAAGTTGCGAGACGATCCGAAGGAGCGAGCTCGGACGGTTCAGACCCCGGGGATGCCGAGCGCGTCCGGCGTGACGAACCCGACCGTCGCGAGCACGTACGCCACGACGAGGACCACGATCCACGCGACGAGGCCGATCCCGGCCGCGGCGACCCACCCGCCGGGATAGCGCCAGTTGATGACGCCGACCCAGATGACGAGCATCAGCAGCGGCCCGAGAAGCGGGATCCAGCCGACGAAGAAGCTCACCAGCCCCCACACCAGCGCGCCGATCAGGGCCGTGATCGCGGCGTTGACGTACCCGACGTCCCGATCGGCGACGAGTCGAACCCCGGCGTAGATGCCGATCGTGCCGAGGATCAAGCTGAGGAGAAAGAAGACGACGCTGTCGAGAACCGCCATCAGTCCGGCCTCCAGTCCATCTTGATCGTCACCGACTCGCGGCTCCCCCGGAGGATCGAGGAACTCTCGCGAGCCCCGACCTCGAACCCGATGACCGATGTCGGGCGGAGCGTGATCGTCTTGTTCCCGATGTCGACGTCGAACTCCTCGTCCGATTCGAGATCGTCCGCGATCTCGCGGAGGCGGTCTGCGGCTTCCGCACGGTCGAGTTCGCCTTCGTCGATGTTCTTTTCTGCCATACCTACGCTATGCGACGGTTCCGATTAAGTATTGTGTCTGAAAATACAGGTGATGGATCGTTTGCGGGCGGGCCGTCACCCGGCCGTCGGGGCGGTGTCTCCGAACGATCGACGCCCGTGACCCCGATTCACTGGATGTAGCTCGGGTCCTCGGCGTCGCAGTTCGACTCGTGCTGTGTCGCGTCCTCGGTGTCGTCGAACATGAGCCCGCACTCCTCGCACTCGTACCACGTCGTGCCGTCGCGCTCGGTTTCGACCACCATGTCCGGATTTCGGTCGCCGACAATGAAATACGTTACTCCGGGTGGGAACGCTGAAGACGGTCGGTCCACAAGCCGTCGTATGTCCGGTGCGGACGACGATGGCGTCGAACTCACGGTGACTGGCGCACGGAAACGCGACGCGGGGCGGGGGGTGGCGCGGCTCCCCGAACCCGCCCGGCGCGCGTTGGGCGTTCTCAGCGGCGACACCGTAGTGATCGTCGGCGAACGTGCCACGGTGGCGAAGGTCTGGCCCGCCGGCGGTGATCTCGCGGGCGACGCGGTCCGGGTCGACGCCGACACACGGACGAACGCCGGCGTGAACGTCGGCGATACTGTCCGTGTACAGCCGGTTTCGGTCGCGGACGCCGACCGGATCACGGTCGACGTCCCGGGTTCGGTCGACGCCGGGACCGCGGACGATCTCGCCGCGCTCGTCAAGCGCGCGCTGCTCGATCGACCGATCAAGGCGGGCGAACACTTCCGGATCGAGCGGCTCGGGCCGACGGCCTTCTCGATCGCCGCCACCCAACCGGAGGGGACCGTCCGCGTCACCAACGAAACGCAGGTCACGACCCACACCGAGAGCACGGCGTCGAGCGAGCCCGCCCGGACGGGAACCACCGGTGACGCGGGAACGGCTCCCGCGACCGAGGCGACCGGCGGTGACGGCGCACCCCGTGTGGCCTACGAGGACATCGGCGGGCTCGACGACGAGCTCGACCAGGTCCGGGAGATGATCGAACTCCCGCTCTCGGAGCCCGAGCTGTTCCAGGAGCTGGGGATCGATCCCCCCTCCGGGGTCCTGCTCTACGGTCCGCCCGGAACGGGGAAGACGCTGATCGCGCGGGCGGTCGCGGGTGAGGTCGACGCCCACTTCTCGACGATTTCGGGGCCGGAAATCGTCTCGAAGTACAAGGGCGAATCCGAGGAGAAGCTCCGCGAGGCGTTCGACGCCGCGGCCGTGAACGAACCCGCCGTCGTCTTCATCGACGAGATCGACTCGATCGGCGGCGCGCGCGGCGACGACGCCGACATGGAGACCCGGGTGGTGGCCCAGCTGCTGACGCTGATGGACGGGCTGGAGGATCGCGGCCGGGTGGTCGTGATCGGCGCGACCAATCGAGTCGACGCGATCGATCCCGCGCTCCGGCGGGGCGGGCGGTTCGACCGCGAGATCGAGATCGGCGTGCCCGGCGAGGCGGGCCGGCGCGAAATCCTCGACGTCCACACCCGCTCGATGCCGCTGGCCGAGGACGTCTCGCTCGATCGGCTCGCCGGGCGAACACACGGATTCGTCGGCGCGGACCTCGAATCGCTCGCGGTCGAGGCCGCGATGGCCGCGCTCCGCAAGCGCGACGACCGCGACGAACTCGACGTCACCCGGGCGGATTTCGAGCGCGCGATGGCCGCGGTCGACCCCTCGGCGATGCGCGAGTACGTCGCCGAAACTCCTGACGTGGGGTTCGACGACGTGGGCGGGCTCGACGCCGCGAAATCCACCCTCACTGAGGCGGTCGAGTGGCCGCTCTCGTACGGTGCGCTGTTCGAAGCGGCCGCGACCGATCCGCCAGCCGGTGTGTTGCTCTATGGACCGCCCGGAACAGGAAAGACGATGCTCGCTCGCGCGCTGGCCGGCGAGAGCGACGTCAACTTCATCTCGGTCGCGGGGCCCGAGATCCTCGATCGCTACGTGGGGGAGAGCGAGAAAGCGGTCCGGGAGGTGTTCGACCGAGCGCGCCAGGCCGCGCCCGCGATCGTCTTCTTCGACGAGATCGACGCGATCGCCGGCGGGCGCGGCGAGAAACACGAGGTCACCGAGCGCGTGGTCTCCCAGCTCCTGACCGAGATCGACGGGCTCGCCGAGAACCCGAACCTGATGGTGCTCGCCGCCACCAACCGCCGGGACGCGATCGATCCCGCGCTCCTCCGTCCAGGGAGAATCGAGTCCCACGTCGAGGTCCCCGCACCCGACGAGGCCGCGAGGCGCGCGATCCTCGACGTCCACACCCGCGAGAAGCCGGTCGCCGACGACGTCGATCTCGACGCGCTCGCCCCCGATCTCGTGGGCTTCTCGGGAGCTGACATCGAGGCGCTCTGCCGGGCGGCCTCGATGCGCGCGATCCGCGAGGTCGCGGGTGCGTACGACCCCGAGGAGGCCGAGACTCACGCCGACGAGATCTCCATTACCGAAGAGCACTTCGCGGCCGCACGCGAGTCCGTCGAGCCGACCTTCGAGTGAGATCGGCTCGCCGTTTCAGTCGGCTGCCTGGCCGCTCGCACTGCCGGTTTCGCTCGTTTCGTCCATTTCGATCGTTTCGTCCGTCCCGCCGCCCCGTTCCCGAACGAGTCGCGCTCCGATCCGCGCCAGCACGTACGCGCCGACCGCGAGTGTGCCGACACCCGCCGCGAGCAGCGGGTAGGTGATCGCCCACAGCACCGCCGGGACGAGCAGCGCCGCTCCGCCCACGACCGCCAGCTCGCCCCAGCCGATCGGTCTGTCCAGTCGCGGTTCCCCGGTCCGTCCGTGCCGAGTGGTTCGTCGCCTCATACAGGTAGCAACACGGCCCCCACCCCGATAAGTATAATCTGAAAATCATTTCTGTAACGACGATTACTGAACTCGATTTCAGTAGCGATTGAGGTCGAACACACCGCGAAGCCAGAATCGGGCCGTGGCGACTACGCGTCGGTGCGTCGAGTATCGACGAGCGCGAGGTCCTCGTCGAGGGTCGCGCGGAGGCGTTCGTCGCCGAGCGCGATATCGATCCCGAGCTCCCACGGATCGGTCGAGCACACAGTCGTATGATCGTCGCTCACACACCAGTCGAGTCGCCAGTACGGCGTCGCGCCGAGATCGATCCCGTGATCCCGGTAGAAGGCCACGACGGGCGAGCGATCGAGCAGACTCAGCCCGATCGCCGAGCAGAGGCTGTGATCGCACTGCTCGCAGACGTGATCCGCGCGGAGCCCGACCCCGAGACAGCACTCGCCCTCCTTCGAGATCGTCGTCCTCATTCGGCCGCTGCACTCGGGACAGACGCCGTCCTTGGCGAGACAGTGGAGGTGGCGCACCCGCTGGTCGAACGCGTCGAGCACCTCCTCGTTCGTGCGGTCGTGGAGCCCGCCGGGTGGGAAGGAGTATTCGCCGTGGGCGCGGCCACACTCCGGACAGTCGAGCGCCAGCATCTCGTCTGTGTAGCTCGCGACGAGCGGTTCGCCACATCGGGTGCAGCCGTCGTCGATCGCGAACGGTTCGAGCCGTGGGTGTTCGTTGAACGACCCCGCGAGCACCGCCCGAACGACCTTCGCGCCGGCGTTCCGGAGCTCGTAGCCGTCGTCGGTCTTCCGGACGTACTGGTCGGTGAGCTTTCCCAGATGATAGTTGAACTGTGCGCTGTCACGCATGCCGACCGCGTCGTTGAGCGTCGAAAACCGCACGGGCTCCTCGTCGGCGCGCCAGAGCGCTTCGAGGATCCCGAGTCGGGTCTCGTTCCCGACGAGCGCGAACGCGTCGGCCGGCGCGACGCACTCGACGCACTCCTGGATGTCCGGCTTGCTCATACGCGGACTACTGGCAGAGAGGGTAAAAACTTTCTCGGGCAATCGATCGGGGACGACGAGATGCTGTCGTCGACGGTCGGTATCGCGCCAGCTCAGTGTCACCGACCGCGTTCCAGCCGGTAGCGGACGTTTCCGAGCGACCCCGCGACCCGCCGCTGGATGCGCCGGCGCTGATAGACACCCTCGCCGACGCCCCAGATCAACAGGACGCCCAGGCAGACCACCACGATCGAGAACGCCCAGATCGGCATCCACGTCGGCTTGAACCACGGCGAGACCCGCCGCCAGCTCTCGGCGAGACCCGTGATTCCGGCCGGTAGCGGCGTCTTCGCGACCACACCCCTGACGACGCTCGGGATCGTCGGCGCGCCGGCGACGCCCGTCTCGCTCCCGCCGTGGAGCGTGACGTTCCCCGAGGCGTGCTGGTCGGTGATGGTCGGTCCGCCCGGTTCGTCGCCGTGGGCGACCCGCTCGGCGTCGTAGGTCGCCCACGGCGCGTCCATCTCCCAGACCACTTCACCGGCCGGCGTGACCTCGATCACCCGGTGGTTCATCGAGTCAACCACGAGCGTGTTGCCGTTCGGAAGGCGGTCGGCGTCGCGCGGCCAGTTCAGATCGCCGGTCAGGGTCCAGGTGCGTTTCCACTTACCCTCGCCCGGCGGCCCGCCGACGCGGGCGTACTCCACGATCCGGTCGTTCTCCGAATCCGCCACGAGGATCGTGGGCGTCCCGTTCTCGCTTTCGAGGTAGGTCGGGTTGTGCTGTTCGTACAGCGTCTCGTGATCGTCGTCCGCCCCGAGGCGCAGTTCGATGTCCTTCGTCGAGCGGTTGATCGAGATCACCTGGTCCATGTTACGGACCGAGACGAGGAACTCGCCGTCGCGGACCGCATCGACGTCGTTGACGTGGGTCCAGTCCTCGGTTCGGACCCCCTTGTCCGCGTCGGCGGGATAGTGATTCTTGAACAGCCACTTCCACGTCACGTCGTCAGTGGTGCGGTTGTAGACGAACACCCGATCCCGGCTCGGACGGTCCTCGTCGTAGTTGATACCCGCGACGAGGAGTTCGTCGCCGTTGATGAGATCGACGTCGTGGATGTCGACGAGATCGAACCGCTCGGTCCAGACCCGTTTCTGAGTACGGGGATCGTACTCGTAGACCACCGTATTGCCCTGGATCGGGTTCACGACCAGCAGGTTGCCGTTCGGCAGCGGGTCGACATCGTAAAACCAGTTGTCGGTGCCGTTCGGTCCGTCGTGTGTCCACTCGACGGCACCGGATTGGTTGACCGAGACGAGTCGGGCCGGACGGCCGGGCAGCGACACGTTGCGCGCGTTCCAGCCCTGGCTGGCGACCACCGTATCGCCCTCCGGCGCGGATTCGGTGACGTCGGTTTCGAGCGTCGGCTCCTCGTACGAGAGCGTCAACACGCCGCTGAACAGCAACAGCGAGACCACGATCGCCCCGAGGAGCCCCCGCACGAGCCACCGACGGGGCGGCAGATCGGCCATACCAGATCATGTCCGAATCGAACAATAACAGTTGCGAAACGGATGGGGTCGCAGTACGTGACCACGGAGGATCGTCCAGGGATACATCGCCTCCCCATCAGTCCCAGAACGACTGGGTACGAGCGTACTGACGCTCCTGGGCCAGAATATCGCGGTAAAAGTCGTCCTCGTTCTCGCGGAGCTTGGCGATGATCCGCGCAGCGTTGTGCGGCCCGACCCCGCGGGCGGCGAGGGCGATCACGGCCTGCTTGCCGTGGCTCTGGACGAGCGTCGCGGCCTGGTGCGCTCGCTGAGTCTGTTTTTCCTGCTCGTCGTCCTTCTCGTCGGCCCGAACCGCCGCAACGACCTCCTCGGCCCACGGGTTGAGCGCCGCGATCCGGGTCGAACCACACAGCGGACATTCGGGCTGATCGGGGATTCGGCCGACCTCCTGGGTGCGCTCCCACTCCTCACAGTGCAGACAGAGCAGGCGCATCCGATCCTCCCGGATCCGCTCGCGGATCGTCTCGATCACGCTCGCGTCGGCGTTTTCCGGCGCGAGCAGTTCCGTACCCGACGATCGGCCGTCGATTCCGATGGGTGTGCGTCCGCCGTGGATTTCGACTGTGATCTCGCCGTTCTGAATCGCCGCGAGGATCTCGCCGGCGGCCCCGACCGCCAGATCCTCGTGGAACACCTCGCGGACGGCCTCGTCGTAGACAGGGGTCCCTTCGAGCGCGGCGAGGAGCCGATCCCGGCCGAAGCGCTCGTTGCCCTGCCACGATTTGAGCGCGCCGAACGTCGCCGCGACCTGGGCGAGTTTGAACTTCAGCGCGTCGGAGTTCTTGAGGCTGAGTTCGATGATCCCCTCGACGTGTGTGGGATCGGTGTCTTCGAGGATTTCGACGATGTCCCGACCCGCCACCCCCCGAGGAACGTCGAGTTCGATCCGGTAGGGATCGATCTCCATCCCGACCGACGAGCCGGTCTGCTGGCCGAGCAGCGCCGACAGCACCCGCCCCAGTGTCTCGTTCACGGTGTGGCCGAACGCGGCGTTCACCACCGCGTCGCGGTTTTCGAACTCGACCACGATCCGGTCGTCGGTCGGTATCGGGGCGTCGGTCTCGGCGTGGCGCTCGATCGGACCGAGCGCCTCGTTCGCGGTGTACTCGTCGGTCGGGTAGCGCTCGACGAGATCGCGCGCTACCGATTCCCGCGACGCGCCGCCAGCGAACGACTCGCCCGCCCGCCCGCGGATCGCACCGACCTCGCCCGCGACCGGTTTCGGGACTGGTATCTCCTGGCCGGTCCACGAGGGCACTTCGCCCGCAGGGTCCTCGATCGGGCTGACTTTCACCTCGCTCTCCTCGTCGTCGACCTCCGCGATCCGCCACATCTCACCCTGCTGGATGAACACCTCGCCCGGCCCCGCGAAGTTGACCACGAACCGCTCGTCAAGCGTACCGATGGTTCGCCCGGAGGCCATGTCCGCGACCGTGTAGGTCTCCTCGTCGGGGATCATCGAGAGGTTCGCGTAGAAATACTGCCACGTGCCGCCGGATTTTTCGAGCCGGTCGGCCTCCTCGTCGAGCCAGAGAATCCGGTTCCCGTCGAGCTCGCGGACCACCTCGCGGAACCGCTCCTCACCGAGGTCCCGGAACGGGTAGGCCCGCGTGACGATTTCGTAGGCCCGTCGGGCGCTGATCTCACCGAAATCCATCACGAGCCCCGCGATCTGGTTCGCCACCGTGTCGAGGCTGCCGTGGTGGATCTCGGCGGGTTCGACCAGCCCCTCGTGGGCGCGCCGGCAGATCGCGAGCGCTTCGAGCGTGTCGTCCGGCCGCGTCGTGAGAACGGTCCCCGAGGAGAGCCGATCGGCGCGGTGGCCCGCCCGTCCCACCCGTTGCAGGAGGCGGGCGACCTCGCGGGGACTCTGGTACTGAATGACGTGATCGACCCGCCCCACGTCGATCCCGAGTTCCATCGAGGACGTGCACAACAACCCGTCGAGCTCGCCGGCTTTGAACGCGTCCTCGACCTCGATCCGGGCCTCTTTCGAGAGCGAGCCGTGGTGGACGCCGATGGGGAGATCGAGCGCGTTGCACCGCGAGCCGAGCGCTTCGGCGGTCTGGCGGGTGTTGACGAAGATCAGTGTCGACTCGTTGTCGGCGACGAGATCAGCGATTGCGCGGACGTGGCTCGCAAGCGGGGGTTCGGTGGCGAGCTCGCCCGCGAGCCGCTCGTCCTCGTCGGTGACGTGGGGCTCGCGCACCCGGACATCGAGTCGGCTGCCGACATCGACTTCGATCAGCTCGCAGCCACGATCGCCGGTGAGGAACTTCCCCACTTCGCCGGGATCGCCGACGGTCGCCGAGAGCCCGATCCGCTGGAACGCGTTTGCGAGCTCACGGAGCCGTTCGAGCCCGATCGTCAACTGCGCGCCGCGCTTCGACGCCGCGAGTTCGTGAACTTCGTCGATGACGACGTGCGAAACGTCGGAAAGGGCTTTCCGGAGTTTTTCGCCCGTGAGCATCGCCTGGAGCGTCTCGGGCGTCGTCACGAGCACGTCCGGCGGATCGTTCGCCTGCTTTTGTCGCTGGTACTGGGTGGTGTCGCCGTGGCGCACGTCGATGTCCAGATCGAGCTGGTCGCCCCACCAGTCGAGCCGGTCGCGCATGTCGCGGTTGAGTGCCCTGAGCGGCGTGATGTAGAGCACCGAGATGCCGAATCGATCGGTGTCGGCGACGGCATCGAACACCGGGAGCATCGCGGTCTCGGTTTTCCCGGTGCCCGTCGGCGCGATCACGAGCCCGTCTCGACCGGCGGCGAGCGGCGGGATCGCCTTGCGCTGTGGCTCGGTCGGCGTCTCGAACCCGCGTTCTGAGAGCGCCGTCCTGACCGCGCTCCCGAGATGCGTGAAGGCCGCCGCAGGGCCGGCGGCCTCGCTGTCTGCCATTGAATACGGAAGGAGCGCGAACCGATTAAGGACTCCGTCTCGCCGACGTTTCGGCAGGATCGGCGGGCCGGTGGGACCGATCAGTTTTCGAACGCGCGCTGCCGTTCCCGCACCGCGTCGGCGACCGCCTCGTAGTTCGGGATCCCCGAAAAGCTCAGCATCGAACTGCTATCGGTCCGGAACGCGACGGTTCCCAGACCGCGGAGCCGTTCGATCAGTCCTGTCTCGGTGTAGATTGCCCTGAGCGCCGCGATCCGGTACTCGGTCGTTCGGACCGAGAGCACACCGTACTGAGCGATGAGCCGCTGGTCGGTCACGACGTAGCGGGTGTGGCGGCGTTCGAGCCAGGCCATCGCGTAGAGCACCAGGCCGAGACCGAACACCGGGAGCAACACCGTCCCCAGCGCGAGGACGTCCGCCCAGTTCGACCACGCGGGCTGGAGGTCGTAGCGCACGCGCTCGTCCTCGAGCAGCGTGACGCCCTGGAGATCGTCGAGGGTCGCGTCGTCCGTCCGGCGGACGGCGGTTCCCGCGTCGTCCATCGAAGTCATGCTCTCGTCGCCGACCGGCGGGGACAAAACGATGGTGTTCGTGGCCGAATGTTTTTGTTGCAGCCACGTGTGTCGTGACTGTGAACCTCACGCTCGTTTCGTGGATCGCGCTCCTCGGCACCGGCGGCCTGCTGTTCGCCCAGTCGCTCGCGGACGTCATCGCCCGTCGCCGGTTCTGGTACAGCGTAGCGACGCTCGTTGGCAGCACTACCCTGCTGATCGGCGTGGGGCTGCAGGCGCTGAACGCCGGTGGAGTTCCGAGCGGCGAAACACCGATGGCGGCCGCCGTGCTCGTCGTCGCCGGGTGCGTGGCGGTGGCGATCGGAACGACGTGGCGGTTCGCCGGTCAAACGCGCTCGTAGCTCCCGAGTCGCGTCCCGTCGAGCAGGTACGCTTCGCCCTCGGCGATTCCATCCGGCAAGAACGGAGCGAGGAACGCCTGGCCGGGCACGTTCACCCACGTCCCGCCCGAGAGGTCGTTGAACGCCGGGAAGACCACGAGTTCGGCGTCGATCGCAAGCTCGTCGTCGTAGTGTTCACAGAATGGCTCCGGGACGAGTCGGCCGCGGAGCCACGCGCGCTCGGCTCGGCTCCCGCCGACCTCGTCCTCCAGCCGGACGGTCGGATGTTCGTGGCCGACACAGATCACCTCGCAGTCAAGCACGTCCCTGCTCGGCCACGTGTGGCCGTGGGCGAGTCCCACGCTCCCGAACCGGATTCCGTCAGGCGGCGTCACGTCGATCTCGATCCCGGCGTCGTCGGCCAGCGACTCGATCTCACCGTCGTGATTCCCTTTCACGACCGTCACCGATACCAGATCATCGAGCGCGGCGAACAGCGTCGTGAGTTCGTCGCGCTCGGCTCCCCGTGCGCCGCCGATGGCGTGGGCGAGGTCGCCGAGAAACACGACTCGGTCGGCATCCGTCGTATCGAGCAACGAGAGGAGGTGTTCGCGGCGCTCGCGGGACTGACTCGGAAGTTCGACACCCTGCCGGCCGAGTCCGGCTTCGAGCCCGGCGTGGTAGTCGGCCACACAGAGCGCGCGTTCGTCCTCGCTCTCGATCACGGCAGCGGGTTCGCCGGGCACGGGCTCGACGCCCGCCGATGCGGCCCGATCCATCAGATGGGTTTGAGCGTGTCGTCGTCGGGCTCGTAACACTCGCCGCTCATCAGCGCGTCTTGGATGCCGTCGTCGGCTTCCTCGGGAGTGAGGCCGTGTTCGTCGACAACGCGTTCGACGACCGCCTCGCGGTCCGCGCCGTCGCCGTCGTCGAGGTCGCGCATCGCCGCGACGACCGCCGACTCCGGATCGGTGTCGCCGTCGGCGTCGCCCCCTTCGGTTTCGGTACCGTCCGTCTCGTCCGGGTCGGTTTCGGCAGATTCGTCGGCTTCAGCACTTTCACCGGAGTCAGCGCCGGCCGTGTCCTTCCCTGGCGATTCGGGTTCGTCGGTATCGGTTAGGTCGCCGGTCTCACCCGCCGCGCCGTCGATCCCGTCGGACGCTTCGGTTTCCTCACCCGTTTCCGGGGGGTCCGGCGTCTCGATGTCGGCCTCGCCAGGCCCGTCGACCTCCGCGGCGCTCTCGAAGTCAGTGCCGTACTCCGCCTCGACCTCCTCGCGCACCTCGTCGTCGAGTTCGAACGACTCGGGATCGTCGAGATCGACGTCGGCAGCGGCCTCCTCGCCCGTTCCGCTGTCGGCGTCGTCGACGCTCGTTTCTGCTTCGTCCGCTTCGCTAATCGGCTCGGCGTCCTCGGTGGACGATTCGGTTGGCGTCCCACTGGCGTCGGTCTCGTCTTCGTCCGTCGCTCGGTCCGCGTCGGTCGCGGGGTCTGACTCCGACGCCTGGCCCGGCCCGGTCGTCGCTTCCGCGGTGGCTGGCTCGTCGGTTTCGGTAGTGGACTCGCCTTCGTCGCCCGGTACGGTCGTCGTGTCGGTCCCCGAATCGGCCGGGGATTCGGCGGAATCGTCCGCCGTCGGCGTCGACTCGACTTCGATAGCAGCGTCGTCGTCCGACGTCTCGGCTGCCGGTTCGCCGCGATCGGCTGCGTCACGGTCGGCCGCGTCGGCGGTGTCGGGATCGGCGGTATCGCGGTCGGTCTCGCCGTGGTCGGTCCCACTGGGTTCGGGCGCATCGCCCGCGTCGGGGGCGACGTCGAGCGATTCGACCTCCTCGCGCTCGCCCGCGACCACCCGTGCCGTGTCGAGCGCCATCTCCCGTACCGAATCGATGTACGTCGGCGTCGTCCCGTAGTGTTCGATCGCTCGCGGAACCCCTGCGGCGAGACTCGCTTCGACGCCCTCGGCTTCGAGCGCCTCGTGGAGCGCGTCACCCCGCTCGTCGCGGTCGAGTGCGTCGCGCATCGTTTCGGTGCGCTCGACGGTTCGTTCGGCGGCCGCGACCGACCAGCGATCCCGGGTCGCGGCGTCGACCGCGGCGAGCGATTCGGGACGGATCGAGGTGAACACTCGATCGGAGTCCTCGGGCTGGAAAGTCCTGGCCTTGCCGGTGACGGCGACGAACGCGGGCGGATCGGTGCGTTCGAGGAAGGAGAGCGCCTCGGGCTGGTACTGGCCAGCATACACGACGAACGCGCCGGTCGGATCGACCACTCGCGCACGGAGCTGCTCCTCGTTCACCGATTCGATCTCGGTCAGGACACCCACCACAAAGAGGCGGTTGACCCGCGCGCCGGTCGGCGTCACGACGTAGTTCGGCGCGCGCTCCTCGTCGCTCTCGGCGTACGAGAGGTCCGTGTCGTCGAACTCGGCGGCGAACACCCGGTAGGCGGTCTCGCGCTGTGGACGGGTGCTCATTCGTCTCCCCGTCGGGGTTCGCCCGCCCCGTCATCCGTCGTCCCGTCGGAGGACACGCCGTCGATCGTCCCACCGTCGGCTGCTGTCTCGTCGGTCGCCGCACCCTCGGCCCCATCGAGCAGCTCGTGGGCTCGGTCGGTGGGATCGTCGTCGCACGCCGTGAAGTTCGTGGCTTCGAGGTTCGCGCCGTAGTCGTCGACCGACAGCGTTCCCCGAACGCGGAACTCCCGGCCGACGATCGACTCACGGATGTCGTCGGCGACCACTTCTTGATCCATCGCGTCGCGGGCGGCCTCGCGCGCCACCTCGATCCCGCCGCCGTACACGTCGGCAGTGAGGTCGGTCCCGAGCACCGCGGTCAGCGAGTCGGTGCCATCGTCCACGATCGCCTTCACCCGAAGGTCGTCCTCGCCGTCGACGTCGCCGTGCGAGCGACACTGGCCCTTCTGGACCACGCGCCCGCACTCGGGACACCGCTGGATCAGCCCCGAGCCATCTCGGACCTCAAGCACGTTCCCTGCCACTTCGACATCGAACAGCCCCTCGGTGGCGACCGCCTCGCGGACGGACATTCGGGGTGCGCCGTCACCGGTCTCGACCCCGTGATCGAGCGCGTTCACGGTCGAAAACTCCGAGACGTTCACCGATGGTACCCCGCGGAACTCCCGGACGTAGGCGTTCTCGATCCCGACCGACGCGCCCTCCTCGATCTCGCCGTGGGGGTCCCAGTCGGTGAACGGCAATCGCCCCGTCTCGTCGGCGAACACGCCGCTCAAGATCTCGGTCTCGCCGTCACGGCCGTCGATGGTCTTGCGTTCGACCTCCGCGACTCGGATTTCGAGCGCGACGCCGCGATCGCCGGGCGCGAGCTCGGAGAGGTGGGTGTCGCCGCCGACGTCGTACGGCACGTCGAGCGGCTCGTCGTCGGTTTCGACGGTGGTCTCGGAGCCGAGATTGAGCTCCGGACTCCCTTCCCACTCGCGGACGCCCACGCCGACGATCTCGACCGTGTCGCCTGGCGCGAGATCGAACTCCTCCCACGCGGTGTAGGAGATCTTCCCGGATTCGTCGGCGAGTTCGCCCTCGCGGATCACGAGGTCGTCGCCCTGATACCGGATCGAGCGCTTGCCGACGGTGAGCACTACCCCACGAACGGTGACCGCGGAATCGGCCGTCGAGACCTCGGCGAGTTCCTTCGCCGACGGCTCGCCGCCACCGCCGCCGTCGCCGTACTTCCGCCGGAGGCTGTCCTTGGCCTCGTCGATCGGCACGCTGTACTCGACCAGCTTTTCGAGATCGGCTTCGACCTCCTCTTTGTCAACGCCGAGGGCGGAGGCGAGCTCCTCGGCATGGTCGTCGAGAGCCATCACGTGTGCTTCGAGCGGAACGAACTAAAAGGGTTCGCGCCGTCTACCGTGTAGTCACGACCACCGATGTCCGAAACCGATCCGAGCCCGTTCGCGAGCACCGAGGCGTACTACGCCGCCTACCGACCCGGGTACGGCGACGACGTGATCGAGTACCTGTGTGAGCGATTCGACCTAGACGAGGCGGCTCGCGTCCTCGATCTGGGCTGTGGGGCGGGCCAGATCACCGTCCCGATCGCGGCGCACGCGGGCGAAGTCGTGGGGATGGACCCGAACGAAGCAATGGTCCGAGAGGCCGAAAAGCGGGCCGCAGCGGCCGGCAGGGAGAACGTCGAGTGGATCGTCGGTTCGGACGCCGATCTGCGACCCGAGCTGGGACCGTTTCGACTCACGACGATGGGGCGATCCTTTCACTGGATGGACCAGGAGAAAACGCTCGATTCGCTGTACGCCACGACCGAACCTGGTGGCGGCGTCGCGCTTCTCGGTGACGAGGAGTGGGTCACCCGAGGCACCGAGGCGTGGCAGGACGACGTGTACGCACTTGCCGACGAGTATCTCGACGACCTGCCCGAGCGAACCGGCCCGATCGAGTACGACGACCCGTGGGACGAACTGCTCGCGGCACACGGGTTCACCGACGTCGAAACCGCTGTCTTCGAATCCGAGCGCGAGTGGACGATCGACGGGGTCGTCGGCTACGTCTTCTCGCTCTCGTACTGCTCGCCCGAGACGTTCGGCGAGGAGCGGGAAGCGTTCGAGCGCGACCTGCGTTCTCGACTGCGCGAACGGGACGAGGAGGTGTTCACCGAGGACGTGACGAGAACGACGATCGCCGGCAGGAAATAGCGCAGGTTAGTGCGCGTCGTTCCTCGGCCCCGGTCCGGGTTCTTCGCTCCGTCGCGCCACCTCACCGAAAGCGGCTTTCCCGAGCGAGTCGGTGAATCGGACATGCACGTCGTAGTGAACGCGGCGATGAGCGCCGACGGCAAGCTCTCCTCGCGCCGGCGCGACCAGGTCCGGATCAGCGGGCCCGAGGACTTCGCGCGGGTCGACGGGATCCGGGCGGACTGCGACGCGGTCGCCGTCGGGATCGGCACCGTTCTCGCCGACGATCCCCACCTCACCGTCGAGGACCCCGACCTGCGTGCCGAGCGGCGCGAGCGCGGCGATCCCGAGCACCCGGCACGGGTGGTGATCGACACCCGTGCCCGGACGCCGACCGACGCCCGCGTGCTCGACGACGAGAGCGAGACTCACCTCCTGGTCGGCGCGGACGCGCCCGACGACCGACGCGACGCGCTCCACGAGGCCGGCGCACACCTCGTCGAGGCCGGCGTGGAGCGCGTCGATCTCGCCGCAGGACTCGACGAGCTCGGCTCGGAAGGAATCGACCGGCTGCTGATCGAGGGCGGTGGCGAAGTCCTCTTCTCGGCGTTCGAAGCTGGGGTGGTCGACGAACTCTCCGTGTACGTCGGCTCGCTGCTCGTCGGCGGACGCGACGCGCCGACGCTCGCCGACGGCGAGGGGTTCGTCGAGGCGTTTCCGGAGCTCGCGCTGGCCGACGCCGAACGACTCGACGACGGTATCGTTCTTTCGTACACCGTCGAGGGTTGAGCGTTCCGTCCGCGTCCGCAGCACCGAAAGCGCCGACAGGGCTGCCGGGATCGGAAGGGAACGTATAAGCTGGCGACGCAGGAACGGCCACGGAATGGCTGGGCTTCGGATCCACGAGGACCGACTCGATGCAACACTCGACGGGGGCGACGCCGACCTCGCCCTCGCGGTGGTGACGGCGACCAAGCCCGATTTCTACAAGCAGGCTCCCGTCGTCGCTGCCGCCCGTGACCGCGGGTTCCCGTGTTTCGTCCTCCATACCGGGCAACACTACGACGACGTTCTCGGACACGGCCTCGTGGAGTACGGCATCGACGACGCGATCGCGGTGGATCTCGGCGTGCGCGGCGGCCTCTCCGAGAAGACGGCCCAGGTCACGACTCGCGTCGCCGAGATCGCCGCCCACCTCGACGAACACTACCCCGAGACGACGATACTTCCCCTCGTTCACGGCGACACACACGCTGCCGGCGTCGTTCCCCAGGCGTGGGCGTTCGCCACCAACCAGTACGCCGCCCACAACGAGGCAGGTCTTCGGGGGATGGCTCCGTCGTTCGATGCCTACACCGCCGACGACGTGGACGCCGCCGCGTTCGTCCGCGATCAGTGGGAGGGCGAGTGGTCGCTCGATCGTTCCGAACCGTTCCCCGAGCAGTACGACACGTTCGTCGGCTCGGCGGCCTGTCTCTATCACTTCGCGCCGGTCGATCTGAACCGCGACCACCTCACGCGCGAGGGCTACCCCGCCGCCGTCGGCGACGACGAGCGCATCCCGGTGGTCGGAAATTCGGTCGTGGACGCCATCGAGCTGAAGGCCGATACCGGAGGCGGGGAGTCGATCTTCGACGTCTACCCCGCATTGGAGACGCGCGACGACTGGCTACGGGTGGACGTCCACCGCCGCGCGAACCTCCTCCCCGATCGGTTCCGCGCGATCGTGGACTGTGTGATCCGTCTGGTCGAGGCGGGCTACAACGTCAACTTCGTGGAACTGCACGCGACGGGTACCGCGCTCGACGAGTACGGGCTCCGCGAGAAGATCGAGCGCCTCGCCGCCGACAACGACAACTTCCTCTTTACGGGGCTCTGGAAGAGGCACGCCCACGTCTACGAGTTCTTCCGCTCCGGGCAGTGTTTCGCGGCGCTCACCGACTCCGGCAGCGTCCAGGAGGAGCTCAACCACATCCGGGAGACGCGGTGTCTCACCGCCCGGTTCAACACCGACCGCCCCGAGACGGTGATGGACGCCAACACCAATCTGCTAGTTCCGCCCGTATCCGGCGAATCGATGGCCGAACTCGTCGAGTACGCGTTCACCGACGACGCCACCCGCGACCGCCTCGGGTCGGGGCCGCGCCTCTACGGCGAGAACGTCGGCACGGAGATCGTGCGCTACTTCGAGAACCTCGACGATCCGGCCACCTTCGAGTGGTCCCACGACCGCGCCGCGTTCGATGTCGGCGATACTGCCTTCGAGTACCTCTGAGAATCAGTCGTCGGACTCGGCGAGCGCCGCCTCGGCGTCGGTCGCGGGCTCCTCGTCGAGCGTTTCGAGGTAGTCGTCGGCGTCGAGCGCCGCTTTGCAGCCCATCCCCCCGGCGGTCACGGCCTGCTGGTAGTGGTAGTCGACCACGTCGCCCGCGCCGAAGATGCCCGGCACGCCCGTCCTGGTCTGACCGCCGCCAGCGCCGCCCCGGGTGTCGAGGTAGCCTGCGTCGTCCATCTCGACCCCGGTCCCCTCGAGATAGCCGGTGTTCGGCGTGTGGCCGATGGCGAGGAAGACCGCACCGACGTCCATCTCGAAGGATTCGGTCTGGGGGTCGTCGAGCCGCTCCGTGGGATGGCCTTCGGGGTGACGGACGAGCGATGCGCCCTCGATGCCCTCTTCAGGTGATCCCCGAATCTCGGTGAGTTCAGTGTTCCGAACGACCTCGATCTCGCCGGCCGCGACGTGCTCTTCGAGCCGGTCGATCCAGTAGTCCTCCGCCCGGAACGCCTCACGTCGGTGGACGACGTACACTTTCGAGGCGAACTTCGTGAGGAAGGTGGCCTCCTCCATCGCGGCGTCGCCGCCGCCGACCACGATCATCTCCCGGTCCCGAAAGAAGGCTCCGTCACAGGTCGCACACGTCGAGACGCCGTAGCCCATCAACTCGTCCTCGCCCGGAACTCCAAGGGTCCGCGCGCTCGCACCGCTCGCGGCGATCACGGCGTCGGCGGTGAGGCGCGTGCCGTCGGCGAGTTCGAGCTCGAAGGGGCGGTCCGAATCGTCGACGCGCTCGATCACGCCGTGACGGACTTCCGCGCCGAACCGTTTCGCCTGCTCTCTCATGTCGTTCACCAGTTCCGGACCGCCGATCCCCTCGGGAAAGCCCGGGTAGTTCGCGACGTCGGTGGTGAGGGTGAGCTGGCCGCCGGGTTCGTCGCCTTCGAGCACGAGGGGCGCGTTGTTCGATCGTGCAGCATAGATCGCCGCGGTCAATCCAGCGATGCCCGACCCCGCGACGACGAGCCGGTGGTGCTCCGGCTCCGGGTTCCCGGTCATGTCCGTGATTGGCGATCGGCGGATAACTACCTTGTGCTCCGAGATCGACGACCCGTCGAACGCTGCCGAGCGGACGGTATCGGCGCGCTCGACGGTTCCGTGGCGTGTACGCAGGCGGCGTGGTTTTACGAACGCACGGCGAATCTCCCGACAGCCATGGGAGAAAGTGACAGGAACTGGGACGAGTTCGATCCGGAGGCACGCGAGGAGCGCGAGATCGGCCGCGAGATGGTCTCGAAGAGCACGGGGTTGGGATCGGTCGTGGCGCATTTCTACCGCGGCGAGATGAGCGTGGTCACGACGTGGCGCGGCCGCCTCGACGAGACGATCAACTGGGCGGTGACCATCATCGCCGCCATTCTGGTGTATGCCTTCTCGACCGAGGGCAATCACGTGATCCTCCTCACCGGGATGGTGGTCATCACGATGTTCCTCGCGATCGAAGCCCGACGCTATCAGGCATACGACGTGTATCGAGCCCGGGCACGGCTGCTCCAGGAGAACCTCTTTGCGAACACGCTCGATCCATCCCAGGGCGTCGAGCACCGTGACTGGCGGCGCGAACTCAGCGAGGACTACCGAAATCCGACGATCAAGACACCCTACACCGAAGCGCTCGCACGTCGGCTCCGCCGGATCTACCTTCCCTTCCTGTGCCTCATGCTCGCCGCGTGGCTGTTCAAGCTCACGGCCTTCTCGACCCGACCGGTGCTCGAAACGGCCGGAGTGGGATCGGTGCCGGGGTCCGTCGTCTTCGGTATCGTGGGCGCGTTCTACGCCGCCGTGATCGCGACCGCGTTCTGGCCGCGCGAACGCCACTCGAAGGGCGAGTTCGAGAAGGCCGAACCCGGAGAGTGGAAGGAAACCGACTGACCTCCGATCGGAACGGCGGGACGATCGGCGACGGAAGCGCTTAGGTCGCCGCCGGCGCTTCCGACGGTATGCCCGCCGATCTCGACGAGAAGACCGACCGCTACGAACGACTGCTCGCCGACGCGCTCGACGCGGCGAGCGTCGCGCCGCCGGACGGAACCCCACTGGCCGAATCCGCGGCCGAGTACCGAGAGATGGCACAGTCCTACCTCGACGACGGCCGTCACTTCCGCGAGACGGGCGATCCAGTGAACGCGCTCGCGGCGTTTTCGTACGGCCACGCGTGGCTCGACGCCGGCGCACGGATCGGGTTGTTTGCGATCCCCACGGGAGATAACTTGTTCACGGTGTGAAACGCCGGGCGCAGGCGGTGCGCTTACAAGGGGTGGGTGTGTCAGTCCCGCTCGATGGAGGCCGTCCTGTGGTACGTGCTGACGGGTACTCGCGGCGGCACGAACCGCGTGCGCATCCTCCGAGCCCTCGACGAGCGACCGCGAAACGCGAACCAGCTGGCGGAGGACCTCGAGCTCGACTACAAAACCGTCAGACACCACCTCGACGTGCTCGAGGACAACGGCGTGCTCGAGGACAGCGGCGACGACTACGGCGCGATCTATCTGCCGACCGACCAGGCGCGCCATCACTGGGATACCGTCGAGAAAATCATCGACCAGGTGGAGTGAGTATGGCATGAATTGGGAAAGAGTATATCCGGCCGTGCAGGGTAGGTGGAAGTAGATGGCCGTCCTGATCGACGCGATGCGCGTACTCAGCGCGCTCAACGTGCTCCTCCTCCTCGGTCTGGGGTACGTCTGGGGACGGAACTTCTACCGCTTCCGCTCGAAGCATACGCTCGGACTGTTGGTGTTCGCCGTGTTGCTTCTGGCGGAGAACGCGCTGTCGATCGTTTTCTTCGTCTTCAACTTCGAGGGTCTCACGGCGTGGGTCACCGATCCGAGTTTCGTCCCCACTATCGCCCAGCAGGCGATGTTGACCCTTCGCGCCCTCGAATTCGCTGGCGTCGTCTTCCTCACCTGGGTCACGTGGGACTGATTCGGAGCCGTCGAAGCGACCGATCCGGGCAGGAACGGTGATCGTCCAGTGACGATGGTTGGCCGTTGGCGCAATCAACTCGAAAGCGCCACACGACCGCGCCGAGGCCCGAACGCTCGGGTGGATCACCCCTCCAAAAACCATCGATATGCCAAGGCTTTTGAGGTGCGCGATTTCGGCGTCGTTGGAGGTGTGAGACGGTCGTTCTCAGCCACCGATCTCCGACAGATTTAAGTGCTTTACGGACTAACGATTGGTTAAGCACCGAGTTCTGGGATCGTCCACGAACCATCCCCAGCAGCCAACCGCTTCAGACCCCACCAACACGATCATGAGCGACACAACGACCCGAATCAACCGCGAGGAAGAGACCCAAGAGACCGAGACCGAACAGGAAGAGGAGGCCTCCGAGGACGAGCTGGTG